>JAJRAG010000135.1 GCA_028682925.1 Methanomassiliicoccales archaeon | reverse complement strand
GCGACGCGTTTTCACTTTGCCACCCGGTCGGATTTCTGTAAATCCTTGTACCAGCTGGCAGTCTTACTTATGCCCTCCTTGACCCCTATCTTCGGTCGGAATTCAAAATCCAGTTTGGCATTCGAACAGTCAGGTCTCTCACTATCCTTTCCGAACAAGAAAATAACGAAGGTAGATAACCTGGGCTCATTCTTGTATCCGCCCAATGCTGATCTCAGCTCGCTCATCCTTGCGGCGAAGTAGGCCAACCAATATGGGGTGAATTTGTAGGACGGTTCCTTTCCCAACTCCTTGGAGATGAGATCGTATATCATCTTCAATGACACACTTTCGGGTCCATCCAGATTGTATGTCCTACCATTGACGTTCTCTCTCGCTGAAGCGATCATGAAGGCCTCGACAACGTCGCTGATGTAGATAAGAGGGAATCTCGAAGATCCGTCCCCGACCAATTGTGTTTTGTCGGTGTCGACGAAGTTGAACCAGTAGTAAGCGGAGGTAAAATCCCTTGGTCCGTATATGACCCCGGGTCTCAGGGCAACTCCCTCGATTCCCTTCTCCGCGCACTTCCTGAAGAATACCGCCTCCGCCTCAGTCTTCGACCTCGAGTACCCATACTTTATGTCTGGACGGTCGACCTTCAGATCGCTCGGAGAGAGAAGGCCATCAGGTCCCAATGCCGCGATCGAGCTTGTGTGTATGATCCTTCTTACACCTGCTTCAGCGGCCGCGCTCACGGTCCTTTCCGTCCCGGCCACGTTGACGTCGTGTATCTCTTTATATGGAATGACGAATCTCACCGCCCCAGCACAGTTAAAGACTCGATCGACGCCTTTCATGGCTTCCTTTAGTGCAACAGGGTCCCTGAGGTCAGCATACCTGATCTCGATCTTAAGGTTCTTGAGCGCGGACAGATTGCTGGTCCTTCTTGCCAGTACAATGACCTCTTCTCCGCGGCGACAGAGTTCCTCAACGACGTGGCCCCCAAGAAATCCGGAAGCCCCGGTCACTAGATTGATCATATTGACCGAAGAGATATCTCCGGCCGTTGAGAAAAGCTTTGCATATAGGATGAGACAGCTGCCTTAGGCACGCTTGACGCATATCCAAGTTCGCCTCCTTCCATCTGCCGTCAGGACTGTCAGAATGGCCTGGAGTGTCGAGCTGAGGATCTCACAATGGTCAATTCGGCCTCGCCATCTATTCTTCCGGACGGAGTGGTTCACCTGTCACATATACGACAATGCCTCATCAGTTCGGCAAATCGCCAGTTCTACGTGGTGGTGTGTCTCTCTTCAAGAGACTCGTCATCTTCGTCTCCGGTTCGATCGATGACAATAGGTTCATCGACACGAACGAGTCGATATTCTCCCGCCTAGTATACTTTGAACGAGATTCCCTCTCTCCAACCAATCCATACCAGGCCATCGGGTGTTTATCGTTCTGTCGGGCCAGATCGTAGGTCCCTATGATTATCTCACTTAGAGAAGTCTCTCTCGTTCTATCATATCGGTGGTATGGTAGAGATATCAGAGAACTCAAGTTTCTACGTAGAGGTCTTCCCCTTCCTTACTGACCTTGTATGCCTTGAGATCTGTCGCTTTGCCGAACGGGATCCACGGCCCCTTCAGATTCTTGCCTGTCCGAACGTCGAACTCAGAGCCGTGCCTCGGGCACTTCACCACGTAGTCCTTCAGCTTTCCATCTCCAAGGCGACCGTTCTGGTGGCTGCATACGCCATCGATGGCATAGAACTCCCCCGAGACATTGGCGACCGCGAATATCTTACTCTGAACATTGATCTCGGCAATCGTGCCCGGAGGTATCTTTGAACTCGGACCGATCTTTATTCTCGTCAATCTCTGCACCTCGGATTGTCTAGAGGGAAGGTGCCATTATATCTAGTTGCTCGTGGGGATTCGCAGGTCGTGAGAATCGGACGACATCGGAAAGATTTAACTGAGGATACTCGCAAGGGATATCGAAGGGGAGAATAACATGGTTCGAAAGATGGAAGCGATGGACGGTAACGGGGCCGCAGCACACGTAGCTTATGCGTGCAACGAGGTCATCGCGATATACCCAATCACACCATCGAGTCCGATGGGAGAGACTGCCGACGAGAAGTCCGCCGAGCGCGAGGAGAACATATGGGGCATCGTCCCGGAGGTTGCTGAGCTGCAGTCGGAAGCCGGCGCTGCCGCCACAACTCACGGCGCACTAGCTTCAGGGGCATTGGCGACGACATTTACGTCGAGTCAGGGACTTCTTCTGATGATTCCGAACATGCACAAGATCGCGGGCGAACTCCTCCCGACGGTGTTTCATGTCGCCGCGCGATCGCTCGCCTGTCAGGCGCTGTCAATATTCGGAGATCATTCGGACGTGATGAACTGTCGGACCACCGGCTTCTGCATGATGCCGTCGGGGAGCGTTCAGGAGGCCATGGACATCGCCATGATCGCCACGGCGGCGGCCCTCGAATGCCGTCTCCCATTCATTCATTTCTTTGACGGCTTCCGCACCAGCCACGAGGTCCAGAAGATCGAGATCATCGAAAGGGAGACGATGAAACGGATGATCGACGAGGAGCACATAGCGGCGCACAGGGTCCGGGCGCTCTCTCCCAATCACCCGATGATCAGCGGCACGAGCCAGAACCCCGATATCTACTTCCAGGGGAGGGAGACGGTCAACTTGTATTATCAGAGAGTTCCTGGATTAGTCGAGAAGTACATGCGAAGATTCCAGGAGCTGACCGGCAGGGAGTATCAGATCTTCCAGTATCATGGAGCGCCGGATGCGGAGAGAGTGATCATCGTGATG
>JAJRAG010000134.1 GCA_028682925.1 Methanomassiliicoccales archaeon | reverse complement strand
TCTTCCAGGGCCATCAGCAGCGCTGGAGGCACGGCCGACATAGTAGAGGTGTTCGCACCAGTGGACTTCGAGGCATCCGACCTGAAGAGAATCGCAGAGAAGGTGGGAGGAATCCTGGCCTGGGGAGGATCTATGAACCTTGCACCGGCGGATGATCTCGTGATAAGAGTGGAGTATCCCCTTGGCATCGATCCCCACGCCCAGCTGCTGGCGTCGGTCATGTCCAAGAAGAAAGCAGCCGGTGCTGACTATGTGGTCATAGACATCCCGATGGGCGAAGGGACGAAGGTCAGGAATATGGACGAAGCTCGAACATATGCACGAGATTTCATTGACCTGGGAGATGCTCTTGGGATGAAGGTGGAATGTGCTATCACGTACGGAGGCCAGCCGGTCGGCAGAGCGATTGGACCCGCCTTGGAGGCCAGGGAAGCCATCAGCATTCTTGAAGGAGAGAAGCATCCAGGAAGCGTAATAGAGAAATCTTTGGGCCTGGCGGGAATATTGCTCGAGCTTGGCGGAATGGGCAACGGAGTCGAGAGGGCAAAGGAAATCCTTGAGTCTGGAAAGGCGTTGAAGAAATTCCGGGAGATCGTCGCCGCCCAAGGTGGCAAGTCTGACATAGGTTCCAGCGACATCAAGATAGGAGAGTTCAAGTTCGATGTGACGGCAAGGAAAGCGGGTTACGTCTCGGGAATCAACAACAAAGACCTGATTCGAATCGCCAGACTTGCGGGTGCCCCAAAGGACAAAGGTGCAGGCATCCTGCTGAACAAGAAAAGGGGACATCAGGTGGAACTGGGGGAGACCCTGTTCACGATTCATGCGGAGAAGGAGGCGAAGCTCGATAGTGCCGCTGACTTTTCGAGAAGGGTCGACCCTGTGTCGATCGAAGGGATGCTTCTGGCGAAGATTCCATCAATCTCACGGATCAACGTCTGACCTTCCCGTCTTGGGCTCGAATTGCATCGTCTAGCGTCATTTCTCCCTTTGCAACAGCCCTTGCCAGGTCGAACGATATCGTGATCCGCCCCTCGCTCTCGATTCTGCTAAGCCTCTGGATGTCCCTGATCTCCCCAGAGGTCGGATTGATCTCCGGCAGCGTGGATAGTGTATGACCCTGAGTGGTAGCGATGCGTAAAGCCGCGTCTACATCAGGCAACTCGCCCCTCGTCGTAGTGCTCGTCTCATCGACGACCTCGATTCGATCCACCCGATCCCACACAGCTTTGATAATCCGATTGCGATTAGTCCTGTCTCCATGACCAATACGAACAACAGAAAGGGAATGAGAGTAACAGGCAAGAATGTGGTCAACGGCGTCCGCAACTTGTTCGGGGGATCGAACCACATCAGTGAACAAGACCTTTCCATCCCCTAGGACGGCGACTCCAGGTCTGCTGCCAGGGTCTATGCCGATAGTCAAGCCCTCGAGGTCCTTTCCTCCCTTCAGCACAGCATTGGCGACGTCGATAGCGAACTCCGGCCTGTCGTGAGCGACCACTGAATGATAATGCATCTTGGACTTCTCCGCCTCTGTAGTGATTATCACCCCGACATTGGAGGGAACATGGTCATCAAAGTCAAGCGAGATGAAGCGCTCTCCTCTCTCCTTGAGAGCCTGGACCAGATCGTGGAAGAACCTGAAGTTGTCGGTCATTATGCCGATGATCTTCATTCGAATCTATCTGATGAGAGCTGGACACCTTAGCTTTTGCCCTTCCCATCTTCAGAAATAATCGCATTGACACGGTCCAATTCCCTTGGCATGCTCCGCCCCATTTGCAGAAATCCAAGTGCGCTTGCGATTCCAAATGAGGCGACTATCCCCCAGAGGAGAACGGGCATTCCAACCGTAATATCGAGCAGGACACCTCCGATGAACGGGGCAAGGGAGTATCCAAACGAAGTGGATAGGCCGAAGACGCCCATGTACCTTCCTCGCTCCTTTTCCGGAGACATGTTGGCAACGAGATTCATGGAAGAAGGCGAGGTGATGTTCTCGCCCATCGTAATTACGAACATACAGAATGCCAGAAACATGAAGTCCTGAGCGAAGGCTACCAGGAAATAGCCAGCGGCGTAGACGATGGCGCCTGCAGCTATGACCGAGGACATCTTGAACTTCGTGAGATATCTGGCCATCGGGAGCTGAAGGAATACCACAAGAGCTCCATTGATGGTGTAAAGATAACCTATCTCGATCTCAGATACGCCCACGACATCGTTGGAGAATACAGAGTACGTGGTCGACATCTGGGCGACCACTATGAAGAGCAGGAAGGACATGGCGCAGAAGAAGACGAACCGCTTGTTACTCCTGATCCTACCAAGATCCCTGAAACTGAATCCCTCCATTGGACCTCCCTTGCGCATCGACTCCTCCACCGCCAGGGCCATTATGAGCGCAACGGTCCCACTTGTCACCGCGGTGAGTAGGAAGAGTGAGGAGTAGGAGACGGCAGCCAGGAACCCTCCCACCAAGGGACCGAGTGCCCAACCGATATTCACACCGATCCTGAGAAGACTATATGCCTCCAACCTTTTCCCCGGCCCGACGACGTCGGCGATCATCGCATTCGAGGCGGGTTCGAAGATATTGCCGACGAGAGAGCTGCAAATGATCAGAACCGCGATAAGAATGAAGTCCATCTGGGTTGCTATCACGACGCTTATTATGACGAATATCATGGCACGAGTTCCTTGTGCAAGCGCCATCACGTTCTTTCGACCGAACTTGTCGGCTATTTCTCCACCGAGGACCTGCCCGACAGCGCCGGTAGCAGAGGAAGCGAGGAATATGAGGCCGACGTAAGACATCGGGACGCCTATCTTATCGTGAAGGTAGATCGCAAGGAATGGCATCACGACCGAGAACCCAGCTGCCCCTACCATTCTTCCTACGAAGAGTATCCATACTCTCCGGTCGTAGCCCTTAAAAGAGGTGGTGGTGAGACGCATTGTCGTCATCCGATCGAGTGATATCTAAGGCGACATGTCGTCCTATGGATTATGCTTTTCGAAAACGATTTCAAACACAGGATGGAGACGTCAGGAGGAGCGCCCCCTCTTGAATCGTGAGAACTTCCCCTTTGGTCCTGTTTCCAGCTCCTCAAATCGCTTCAGCAATTCCTTCTGCTCCTGGCTGAGCTTCTCAGGCACGATAATCTTCACGCGAACATATTGGTCTCCGGCCCCCCTCCCGTCCACATGCTCGATGCCACTCTTTTTCAATCTGAAAATTGTGTCACCCTGAGTCCCAGCAGGTATCTTGAGCCTTGCCTTTCCCTTCAATGTGGGAATCTCCACTTCATCCCCCAGCGCTGCCTGGGCGAAGCCTATTGACCAATCTATCCATATGTCCGGTCCGTCCCGCTTGAACAGCCCGTGCTCTTTGATGTGAACTACCACGAACAAATCACCAGAGGATCCGCCACCTACATCAGCCTCTCCGGCCCCAGGGACCCTGAGGTTCATCCCATCTTCGATTCCTTTTGGAATGTCGATACTGATCCTTGAGGTCTTGAGGCTAGTTCCACTCCCTTTGCATATAGAACAAGGATCAATCACGCTCCTTCCTGCCCCCCTACACTTCGGGCAGGTGGTTATGGAGACATACTGGCTATATCCTCTCCGTTCGGCCCGGCTGATTTGCCCTTTTCCGCCGCAAGAGGGACAAGTCGTCACTTTTCCATCCTTCGAGCCAGTTCCGTTGCAGGTCGCGCACTTGACCGAGTGAGGGATCGATACCTCCTTCGAGACGCCGGAGGCCGCCTCTTCAAGGGTGATCTCGATGTCGTACCTGAGAGACTGACCCTTCCTCTTCCGATAGTTCGGTGAGGCTCCGTCCCCTCGTCCAAACATCAGATCGAATATGCTGCCTCCGAATCCAGTTCCTCCGATGTCATACGCACCGAGGTCGGAGAATATATCGCGAAGGTCCCCGAAGTGGCTGAAGTCTCCCCAGTTGAAGGAGCCCTCTCTGAACTGTCCGCTCACGCCTGAGTGACCGTATGAATCGTAAAGCCTTCGTTTGTCGGCGTCAGCAAGTACCTCGTAGGCCTCGGACATCTCCTTGAATTTCTCCTCCGCGGCCTTTCGGTCCAGCTTCGAGACGTCCGGATGGTATTGCCTCGCAAGCTGGCGGTAGGCCTTCTTTATCTCTTCCACTGAGGCGTTCCTTCCGACGCCCAGCACTTCGTAGTAGTCCCTCTTGGTCATTCGAGGTCATCCAGAAGTTCGTTCACTTGTCGTCGACTATCCGAAAATCGGCGTCCATGTATCCTTTACCATCGTCCTTGCCGCTTTCTCCGCTGGGCTTGCCGTCCTGCCGTTCCTCGCTCTTCTGCTGGGATGAACCTGCCTGATAGATCCTCGACGAAATCTGGTACATCTCCTTCATCAGGACGTCCATCTTCGCCTTGATCGCAGAAGTGTCATCGCTGCCGATGACGCTCCGGAGCTCTTCTACGGCTTTGGTTATTCTCTCCTTCTCTTCGCTCGTAACCTTATCGCCAAGCTCATTGACCGTCTTCTCGCTGGTGTATATCAGTGTGTCCGCCTGGTTCACAAGTTCGATTTTCTCCTTCTGCTTCTTGTCGGCCTCGGCGAACTTCTCAGCTTCAGCGACCATTTTCCCAATCTCATCCTTGGAGAGCTTCGTGCTTGCCGTGATAGTAATCCTCTGCTCCTTCCCAGTACCTAGGTCCTTCGCAGATACGTTTGTTATGCCGTTCGCATCGATATCGAAGGCGACCTCGATCTGAGGGATGCCCCTCGGAGATGGAGGGATCCCCATGAGATGGAATCTACCGAGAGATGTGTTGTATGTTGCCATCTCCCTCTCACCCTGGACGACGTGTATCTCAACGCTCGTTTGATTGTCCGCAGCAGTAGTGAAAATCTGGCTCTTTCTTGTGGGGATCGTGGTGTTCCTCTCGATAAGACGAGTGGCGATGCCTCCGAGGGTCTCGATCCCGAGCGACAGAGGAGTCACGTCCAGCAAGAGAACATCCTTGACCTCTCCAGACAGCACGGCCCCTTGGATCGCAGCACCCATGGCAACGCACTCCATCGGGTCCACGCCGCGCTGTATCTTCTTGCCGACAATCATCTCGACGAATCTCTGGACCATCGGCATCCTGGTCGGCCCGCCGACAAGAATCACACTATCGATTTGGTCCGCTCCGACGTGAGCGTCGCTGATTGCAGTGAGCATCGGCCCTCTGCAACGCTCGATGACGGGACCTACCAGCTCCTCGAGCTTCGACCTTGTCAATGTCATCGCGAGATGTCTGGGTCCAGCAGCATCGGCGGTTATGAATGGAAGGTTGAGGTCCGTGGACATCGTGGTCGAGAGCTCGATCTTCGCCTTCTCGCACGCCTCGCGCACTCTCCACATCGCCATCTTATCGTTCGTCAGGTCGATTCCGTGGTCCCTCTTGAAGCTTTCAGCGACGTACTTCATCAGTATCTCGTCCATGTCCGTTCCGCCGAGCTGAGTGTCTCCGTTCGTGGATATGACCTCGAAAACACCTTCACTGAACTCCATGATTGTCACGTCCAGTGTACCGCCCCCGAAGTCGAAAACCATTATCTTTTGTTCCGTCCCGGACTTGTCAAGACCATACGCAAGTGCCGCTGCCGTGGGCTCATTGATTATCCTGACTACGTCGAGTCCGGTAATAGCGCCCGCATCCTTCGTAGCCTGTCTCTGGTTGTCATTGAAGTATGCTGGCACTGTGATGACCGCCTTCGTCACCTGCTCTCCGAGGTACGCCTCCGCGTCCCGTTTTATCTTCTGAAGAATGAAAGCCGAGACCTGCTGAGGAGTGTACTCCTTCCCGTATACCTTTGCCTTGTAGTCCGTTCCCATCTTCCTCTTTATCGCGGCGATGGTCCCCTCTGGATTCGTGACCGCCTGCCTTCTCGCTGGCTCTCCGACCAGAAGTTGACCGTCCTTCGTGAACGCGACATACGACGGAAAGGCTTTTCCGCCCAGACTTGTCCCTTCAGCGCTGGGTATTATCGCGGGTCTACCCGCTTCCATCACAGCCGCGGCTGAATTGCTTGTGCCCAAATCAATTCCTATTGTTCTCGTCATTGCTTTCACCTCTACCTGATGTTTTTCCAACTTTCACTTTTGTATGTCTCAATACCCGAGGTCCAAGGAAATAACCTTTCTGGTACACTTCTAGTATCTCCCCAGCGTCTCCTTCTCCAGTGGAAAGCGCCTCGTGATGTTGTGGATCGAACTTGCCAACCGAAGGTATCTCCTCTAGACCATAACTCTTTAGAAGAGTGGTCAGATTATCGTGTATCTGGCGTATGCCAGTCATGAACCTGTCCGAGCCGCATGACGTGCCAAGTGCCCGCTCCAGGTCATCAACTATCGGCAGGAGATCACAGATGAGCTTCTCATTGGCAAATTTCACAAGATCCTCGCGCTCTCTCTGGCTTCGCTTCTTGTGGTTGTCGAACTCCGCCTGGATTCTTCGGGCTGCATCAAGATACTCCCTTGCCGAAGCTATCTGTCTCTCCAGCTCCTTCCTCATCTCCTGGACCTCCTGCTTGAGCTTGGAGACCTCTTCGTTCGTCTTCTCAGTCCTGGTCCCATCTTCCGAGGGACAGGTGTCCTCGATGCCGCTACTCATGCAATCACCAGCTACCAATCCAGGGGTTCATATACATTTTCTAAGAATAAGGTAAAGAAAAGGTTTGTGGGGAGCGTCCTCCCTCATTATCGTTCAGTCTCAGTCCTCATCTCCGAGTCCTTCGCCGCCCATTCCGCCCATTCCGCCAGGTCCACCTGGTCCACCAGGTCCAGGTCTACCGCCCTTGGATGCTATGACATCGTCAATCCTGAGGATCATGACGGCGGCATCTGTGGCCGAATTTATTGCCTGCTTTCCCACGCGGAACGGTTCAAGGACGTTCTCCTTCAGCATGTCGATAACCTTGCCGGTGAAGACGTTGACACCAGCGTTGACCTTGCCGGATTTGTGGGCCTTTCTCAAGTCAATCAGTATATCGATTGGATCATGACCCGCATTCTCAGCAAGTGCCGTCGGAACGACTTCCATTGCGCTTGCAAATGCATCGATGGCGATTTGTTCCCTACCCCCAATCGTCGCAGAGTACTCCCTCAATTTCAGTGCGAGCTCAACTGCTGTGGAGCCTCCGCCCGTAATCATCTTACCGTCCTCGATCGCGACAGCGACAACGCTCATGGCATCATCGAGCGACCGCTCGATCTCGTCAACCACGTGCTCTGTACCGCCTCTGATGAGGACCGAAACCGCCTTCGGATTCTTACAGCCGGTCACGAAGGTCATCTCGTCATCCTGATACCTGCGCAGTTCTACGAGAGCGGCCTGTCCCAGGTCAGCCTTTTCTAGCTCGGTCAGTTTGCTGACAATGTTCGCGCCGGTGGCCTTTGCGAGCTTCTCCATGTCAGACTTCTTAACCCTTCGCACCGCATAGATGCCTTCCTTCTGGAGGAAGTGCTGAGCAAGATCGTCGATCCCCTTCTGACAAAACAGAACGTTCGCACCAGACTTCTTGACTTTGTCGACCATTCCACGCAGCATATTCTCTTCTTCATTCAGGAATGCCTGCAATTGGGATGGGTCTCGAATCTCAATCTTTGCATCAATTTCTGTCTTTTTGATCTCGAGCGCAGCGTCCACCAAGGCGATCTTCGCGTTCTCGACCTTCTTCGGCATTGCCGGGTGGACCGGTTCCTTGTCGACGATGATTCCCCTTATCATCTCAGTGTCGTCCATCGATCCGCCCTGCTTCTTTACCACCTGGATGTTGTCTTGATCTACTACTATCTTGTCGTCGACCTTCTCTGCGACGGTGGTGACAGCTTCGACTGACAGGTCGGCCATATGCCCCCTTGATCCGCTCACAGCCTTGCTCATCAT
The DNA here is from genome assembly GCA_028682925.1 of Methanomassiliicoccales archaeon. Lineage (GTDB taxonomy): Archaea > Thermoplasmatota > Thermoplasmata > Methanomassiliicoccales > JACIVX01 > JAJRAG01. The sequence goes on along the minus strand of JAJRAG010000134.1, from coordinate 521 downwards.
CGCGGTCATTGCGATGTTCCTGAGAGTGCTCCTATCCTTGATCCCAACTGGCATTGCGATCGACTCGAGTATCTCCATGGCCTTGGCGGCCGCGAGTCTGTAGCCACCGCTGATTATCGTCGGGTGGATGTTAGCATCGATAAGATCGATTGCCTTCTTCAGCAACTCTCCAGCCAGAACCACGGCTGTAGTTGTACCGTCACCGCACTCTTCATCCTGAGTCTTTGCGACTTCAACCAGCATCTTCGCTGCAGGGTGTTCGACGTCGATTTCTTTCAATATCGTGACGCCATCGTTCGTTATGACGACGTCACCCATACTGTCGACCAACATCTTGTCCATCCCACGTGGACCGAGAGTGCTTCTGACAGAATCGGCTATGGCTCGTGCGGCCATAATGTTGTTATACTGTGCGTCTTTGCCTCTATCTCTCTTTGTACCCTCTTTGAGGATGAGTATAGGCGTGTTTCCCATTCCCATGTACCATACCTCCATTGTTCTTGAACTAACTACACGCATAT
>JAJRAG010000133.1 GCA_028682925.1 Methanomassiliicoccales archaeon | reverse complement strand
GGAACCGCGAGGTCCTGAACTGGGAGTCGGACAGGGAGATGCAGAGGGATTGGCTCGAATCCGCTGGTATCGAAATGCCCGCCAAGGTCAGCGATGCGAAGAAGATCGACAGACCAGTTCTTGTCAAGTACTACGGAGCCAAGGGCGGGAGGGGCTTCTTCATCGCGAAGGACTATCCGGACTTCAAGCTTGGGATCGACGACTCCCAGCCATATACGATCCAGGAGTATGTCCTGGGAACGAGGTATTACCTTCATTACTTCTATTCTCCCATCAAGGTCGATGGGTACAAGGTCGGGGATGGAAGTCTTGAGCTCCTCTCGATGGATAGAAGGGATGAAAGCAACATCGACGAGATGTATAAACTGGGAGCGCAAGAAGAGCTCAAACGTCTGGGGTTGGTCCCCACCTTCGTGGTGACTGGGAACATACCCGTGGTCGTCAGAGAGAGTCTCTTGCCGAAGATCCTCGAAATGGGCGAGAAGGTCGTTGCCAGGTCCCTGGAACTGTTCGGCGGCATGGTGGGTCCGTTCTGCCTTGAGAGTATTGTGACAGATCAACTTGAGTTCAAGGTTTTTGAAGTGTCGTCGAGGATCGTGGCCGGAACCAATCCGTTCATATCCGGTTCTCCGTATTCGGATCTCATCGGTCCTGGCATTAGCACGGGTAGGAGGATCGCGAAGGAACTGAAGCTCGGAACGCAGAAGAGTCTGTTGGACAAGATCATTTCCTGATTCCGTGCGCTTGAGCGTGTCTCTCAGTCCAGACGATTTTGGCTAAACTGATTTCTGGCGATTCTAGCTGTAACTACCAGCCGCGTTCCTGCAGACGCTGTTCAGGCTTTATGCTGGATATCTCCAACCCTCGCATAGCATCGCCAAGTCCCTTCGAAACCTCAGCGACTATGTACGGGTCGTCAAAGTGGGTGACCGCCTCCACTATCGCCTTCGCCCTCTCTCCTGGGTTCTCCGCCTTGAAAATTGCCGAGCCCACGAAGACGCCGTCCGACCCAAGCTGCATCATCATCGCAGCATCGCAAGGAGTCGCTATTCCGCCGGCCGCGAAGTTCACGACCGGAAGTCTCTGGATATCCGCCACCTCTTTGACGAGGTAGAACGGGGCCTGGATCTCCCTGGCAACAGTGTTCATCTCCTCATCTTCCTTTCCTTTGAGCTCGCGGATCTTCCCCACTATGACGCGCTGATGCCTGACAGCTTCGATGACGTTGCCTGTTCCTGCCTCTCCTTTCGTTCTGATCATCGCGGCACCCTCATCGATCCTCCTCAATGCTTCGCCCAGATCTCTTGCTCCGCAAACGAAAGGCACGGTGAACCTTTTCTTATCAACGTGGTAGAATGGGTCGGCTGGGGTTAGCACCTCTGATTCATCGATCATGTCGACGCCAAGTGACTCGAGCACTTGTGCTTCCACGAAATGACCTATCCTGCACTTCGCCATGACGGGGATCGTGACGGCGTCCATTATCTCGAGTATCTTGATCGGATCCGCCATGCGGGCGACTCCACCCTGTGCCCTGATGTCAGCGGGGACCCTTTCCAAAGCCATGACCGCGACCGCGCCAGCTTCCTCTGCTATGCTCGCCTGCTCTGCATTGGTGACGTCCATCACGACGCCCCCTTGCTGCATCTTAGCGAATCCTCTCTTCACGAGCTCGGTTCCGTAGCGGAGCTTGGCAAGGTCCAATTCCAGCGGCATTAGCTCACCCTACCGGGTTAGTCTTCGACTGTTATATATGATTTTCGTAGCGACATTTGTTTAGCCAGATATTTCATGCGATTCTCGTAGGCCATGGCTCCGCGATTCTTCGGCATCTGGAAAGAATAAAATACTAGCCTTCTGCTCCCCTGACCGATGGTCTCAAGGCGTCTAGGGAGCGTGACCGAATCTGGAACAGTCAGAATATCGAACATCGTTAGCAAGCTGAGGCAGGAAGGGATCGACGTTCTCTCGCTCTCAATGGGAGAGCCGGACTTCCCGACCCCCGATAACATAACCAAGGCCTGCGTCGCCGCGCTGAACGAACATTTCACTCACTACACGCCATCGGCTGGCATTCCGGAGTTGAGGAAGGCGGTGGCCGCGAAGAGTGTCAAGGACAACGGGATCCGTTGCAGTGAGAACAATGTCCTCATCACACCGACAAAACAAGCGATATTCATGACAATGTTCGCCATGCTGGACGAAGGCGATGAGGCGATAATCCCCGACCCTACGTGGGGGACCTTCGATGCCTGTGTGAGATTGGCCGGAGCCACTCCCAGATACCTTAAGCTCATTCCTGAGGAAGAGTACAGGATCACGCCCGAACGGATCGCCGAACTCATCACCAAGAAGACCAAGCTGATACTGATCAACTCCCCGTCGAACCCCTGCGGGGCGGTTCTGACAAAGAAGGACATCCAGGGTATAGCGGACCTTGCGATGGATCACGATCTTCTCGTCTTCAGCGATGAGGTCTACGAGAAGATCATCTACGACGGTGCAATGCATCATTCGATAGCATCGCTTGATGGAATGTTCGATAGGACGATCACGACCAACGGTCTCTCGAAGACCTATGCCATGACCGGTTGGAGGATAGGGTGGATAGTGGCCCCCGTCGAGGTCGTAAAGGAGATTAACAAGCTCCAGACCCATTCGCTCACTTGCGTGACGTCTTTCGTGCAAAAGGCAGCGGTCGAGGCGCTGACGGGGCCTCAGGAATCAGTGGGCAAGATGGTCAACGAGTTCCATACGAGAAGGGATCTGATGTACGGCCTCATGAAGGAAATTCCTTCCCTGCGTTGTCCCCGCCCGAAAGGCGCTTTCTACGTGTTCCCAAAGTACGATTTCAATATGAGGTCAGACGATCTTGCGGCATATCTCCTCGAGAAAGCTCACGTCGCGATCACTCCAGGATCGGCCTTTGGCCCATCAGGCGAAGGTCATCTCAGACTCTCTTACGCCGCGAGCAAGGAGGTCATTACCGAGGCGATGGGAAGGATCGGAGAGGCCTTGGCGAAGGTACCTGCCTGAAGAATGTCGAGGTTCAGTGGCCTTCTGGAGGTAGCATGTTTGGAATGGAGTCCTCGATCGGATAGTAGACGTTGCACTTCGGGCAGTGGAGTCTGCCCTCAACTATTTCTTTGTCGTCCTCTTTGACAACTTCTAGTCCCAGAGGGTGATATTTGCAGACAGGGCACGCCAATATGTCGAGGAGCTTTCGCTTCATTCCTATCGGCTAAGAGAATGTCACCTTCTCATTTATCCCTTTCGAATATCCGAACTGGTCGGACAATGGACAACTCTTAATTACCGACAAAGGCCTATTGCGCACCGTGATAAAGGCAGGCGTCATCGGCGTTGGCTCGATGGGCCAGAACCACGCTAGATTGTACTCGGAACTCACCGATCTTGTCGGGGTTTACGACGTAGACAGGGTCCAAGCGAAGAAGGTCGCGGAACGCTTTGGAACAAGAGCCTTCACGAGCATCGACGATCTGATAGGCAGGGCCGAGGCTCTTAGCATATGCACGCCCACCGGGAAACACTTCGATGTGGCGATCAATGCGATCAAAGCTGGCAGATCGGTCCTCTTGGAGAAGCCCTTTACAGGCGATTCGAAGAAGGCGAGGTCGCTGTGTTTGGCCTCTGAGGAACAAGGTTCCGTGCTGGCTTCGGGGTTTGTCGAGAGGTTCAATCCAGTAGTTGCCGCCGCAAAGGAGGCCCTCAGGGAAGGGAAGTTCGGGAAACTCATCTCCCTCGAGTCGAGAAGAGTGTCATCGTTCCCGTCGAGGATAAGGGACGTTGGCGTCATCATGGATCTGGCCATACATGACATTGATGTGATCCGCCACATAACCTCCTCGGAGATACTCGCCGTCTACGCCCTTGGGGGTAGGTTCTCAAGCACTCAGTTCGAGGACTTCGCCAACCTCCTGCTTGAGATCGGAGGAGGAGCGACCGGGTTCGTCGAGACGAACTGGTTGACACCGATGAAGGTGAGAAGGGTCTCATTGACCTGCAGCGAGAGCTTTGTCCAGCTAGATTACATCGATCAGACCCTCGAGATGGCCTCCTCGAAGATAGCGAATATCGATCCAGGCAATATGTTCCAGATACCTCTCGAGTACGACGTACGTCGCATGTCACTCAAGAAAGAGGAGCCTTTAAAGAGGGAGCTGGAGGATTTCTTGGATGCGGTGAGATCAGCAAGGACGCCTCAGGCCAGCGGCTGGGACGCTGTGGCGAATCTGCGGGTCTGCGAAGCTGCATCGAGATCTTTGAAGGAGAGGAAGAGGATAGAGATATCCCAGGAGCGCTAGTTATTTATCGGCGCTCCCTTTTCGCAGTGTTGCGAGATGGATTTGGATGAGAACGATCGACCTTAGGAGCGATACGGTCACGCTCCCTACCAAAGAGATGATGCTCAGCATGATGGATGCAGAGCTTGGTGACGACGTCTCGAGGGAGGATCCGACGGTCAACAGGCTGGAGGAGTTGTCCGCGAAGTGCTTCGGGACCGAGGCCGCGTTGTTCACCCCGAGTGGCACCCAGAGCAACCTGATTTCCGTTATGGTCCATTGCAGGCGAGGAGACGAGATGATCGTCGAATCGGAGGCCCACATTTACTACTACGAAGTCGGGGGGATGTCCGCCGTCGCGGGGGTCATTCCGAGACTGATCAGAGGCAATTTGGGCGTATTCACCCCGGAACAGGTGATCGATGCGGTAAGGGGGGATGACATGCACTTCCCGCCTTCGAAATTGGTGGAGATCGAGAACACCCACAATAGGGCCGGCGGTACGGTCTGGACCCCAAAGGAGGTCTCTGCGGTATCCATCTGCGCGCACGACCTCGGCATGAAGGTCCACATTGATGGCGCGCGAATATTCAACGCCGCAGTGGCTCTGGACGTTGGCGTAAAGGAATACGCGAAGAACGTCGACAGCATCAGCTTCTGCTTGTCAAAGGGGCTTTCTGCCCCTGTTGGCTCTATCATCGTCGGGGACAAGGAGTTCATAGAGAAGGCGAGGAAGACGAGGAAAATGCTGGGAGGCGGCATGAGACAGGCTGGTGTGATCGCCGCACCGGGCATCGTCGCATTGACAAAGATGGTGGGCAGACTGAAGGAGGACCACGACAACGCAAGAAAGCTCGCCATCGGCTTGAAGTCCTTGGGAACGTTCGACGTCGAAATGAGGACCGTCCAGACGAATATCGTTCTTATCGACGTCTCTCCTCTGGACATGAATTCCGAACAGTTCGTGGAGAAGCTCAAGAGAAGCGGCATTCTCGCGGCAGACTTTGGCGGTTGTATCGTCAGGTTTGTGACGCACAGGGGGATAACGTCTAAGGACATCGATGAGACGATAGGCCGAATAGAGAGGCTGAAGTGAACTACTTGCCCTTCCCTATCCCTCTGTAGACAAATCCGTGCTTCCTGCATTCCGACGCATCAAAAACGTTCCGTCCGTCCACGATCACCCGCGTCCTCATCAGTTCGGCCATCCTTCTCAAGTCCAGGCTTTTGTAGATGGTGTGCTCGGTCACCAAAGCGACACAGTCAGACCCCTGAAGTGCCTTCTCGATGTCTCCCGTTATGGGGACCTTGTATCCCTTCACGACGAAAGGGTCGTGGACGACCACATCCGACTCTCCGGCGAAAGCGTCAATGACGGTCATCGCCGGGGAATTCCTGACGTCGCCCGAGTCCTTTAGGAACGCGAGTCCGAGGACGGTCAACCTCGAGCCAGCCGGCCTTCTTCCGGCCTCGTCGAGCGCATCGACGATTAGCTCGGCGAGATGTTCAGGCATGGAATCGTTTATCGCCCTCGCGGTCTCGATCATGCTCGTCAAGCTTTCCGAAACCGAGCTGGCGAAGAGCCAGGGGTCCTTCGGCAGACAGTGACCACCTACCCCTGCGCCGGGAGAGTGCATATCTCTGTATGGACAGGTGTTGACCAGCCTTCTGATCTCGAACGCATCTGCGCCCAGTTCCTCACAGGCGAGCGCGACCTCATTTGCGAAAGCGATCTGGACGTCCCTATAGGTATTTTCAACGGTCTTCGTGATTTCGGCTGTGAGCAGATCGGTCGGATGCAGCTTGGATTTCACTATCGTGGAGTAGAACGCAATGCCTTTCCTCAGCGATTCCTCGTCCAATCCTCCAATGACTCTCTCATATCCTCTCAAGTTTCTGAGAAGGAATCCAGGCATGACCCTTTCCGGGCAGTGGACGACCGAGAAGTCCTTCCCCGCCCTCATCCCGCTCTCCTTCTCAAGGATCGGGATGACCTTCTCCTCCATCGTACCAGGCGGGACAGTGGATTCGACGGAGACAATCGTTCCTCTCTTCAAGTGCTTGCCAACATCGGAGACCGCGTCCATGAGGCATCCAAGCATCGGTTCCTTGTTCTTGTTTATCGGGGTGTCGACGCATATGAAGATCGCATCGGCCTTTCTGCATTCTGCGGGATCTGTCGATACGTGCAGTCTCCCCTCCTTGGTCACTTTCATAAGAAGCTCGGAGAGACCCGGTTCCTTTCCTGGTATCGGGCACACTCCCTTGCTTATCATCTTTGTCTTCTTCTTGTCCGCTTCGACGCCTACAGTAACAAAGCCGTTGTCGGCGAAGACGCAGGCGAGTGGCAGACCGACGTAACCAAGTCCAACCACCGCCACGCTCTTCTTTGCCATCTTCCATAGAATCGTGTGGATGCGATATAATTGTATCTGACACGTTGGATACGGTCAGATATCAAAGAGACCTTGCTAGAACTTGACTCATCACTGGTGCCAGTGTTTGCCAATGTGCCATAGGAAGATTTATATTCACACGCTCGTGTTACAGGCTCGACATGCTATCCAATGACATGCCTTGCCCGGTAGGTTCCCCTGGTCTCTCGGAGCGTTCTGCAGACGACCGGCTTGGCACGTCGGGCTCGATTTCTGGAACGATTGTATTTCGCAACCGCTCGCTCGGCTCTGGATGTGGTAGCGGATGGGGAGGAGCATCGCAGATGCCCCCCCGCTGCTTTCACACCGGGTCTTGATGGATCTTGCGTGGAAGTTGTGGGGTGGCATCTGTGACTCGTAGATTATTCACCGTTGGTCCTGTCGAGGTTCGGGATGAGGTTCTAGAGGCAATGAAGAAGCCGATGATAGTCCATCGAGGGAAGGACTACACACGACTCCAGAGAGGAATTGTGGAAAAACTGCACAAGGTCCTTGACACAGACCTGCACATACTCATGGCACCGGCCTCGGCTTCCGGCCTCCTTGAATCGTGCGTAAGATGTGGTGTGAAGAGCAAGATGCTTGGGATATCGAACGGATCGTTCGGTGAGCGTTGGCAGACAATAGGGCTGGCCAATGGAAAGATCGTTAAGAAGATCGATGTTCCTTGGGGACGTGCTGTCAGATCGGTAGACGTCGAGGGCAGAGTGGATGACGAAGTCGAGGCCATATCCGTAGTCTCGAACGAGAGCTCTACGGGTGTTCTCAATCCATTGGGTGAGATAATTAGTACTGTACGCTCGAAGCACGACCCACTTGTCTTCATCGACGGCGTGACCGCGGTCGGAGCCGTAGACTTGAGGCTGAAGAAGCTCTGCGTCGACGCGCTCGTGTTCGGGACTCAGAAGGCACTCGCCCTTCCGCCGGGCCTTGCGATAATATGCGTGAGCGACAGGCTGCTGGAGAAGGCGGGAAAGGTCGAGTCCCGCGGTTACTACTTCGATCTGCTCGAGATCAAGAAGTATGCGGACAAGGATCTCCCTCTGACGACGCCGCCGATTTCATTGCTGTACGGTCTTGACTTCCAGCTCGATCGCATGATCAAGGAGGGCATGCCGAACAGGTATCGGAGGCACGCCGAGATGGCCGAGGTGGTCAGATCATGGGCTTCGAAGCGACTTGGTCTGTACGCTGAAGATGGATATCGATCAAACACGATCACCGTGGTGAATAAAGGGAATCTGGATTTCGAATCAATGCACGAGAAGCTCAAGGAAAGGAATCTTGAAATATCCGCTGGCTATGGCAAGATTAAGGAAGAGACATTCAGGATCGGTCACATGGGTGACCTGACCGTCGAAGACGTCAGGTTCCTCGTGAGAACGATAGACGAGATCATGGAGGCAATGCGATGAAGCTGCTGGTGACTGACGAGCTCTCCAAGGAAGGGCTCGAGATGCTGAGACGAGACAGGGACGTTGAGGTCGATGTCAGACCGAAGCTCACTCATGAAGAGCTTCTGAAGATCATTCCGGACTATGACGGGATAATAGTACGGAGCGGGACTAGGGTCACGAAGGACATTGTCGACGCTGGCAAGAGACTTAAGGTCATCGGTCGTGCGGGCGTAGGAGTCGACAACGTCGATGTGGACCATGCCACGATAAAGGGCATATTGGTGATGAACACCCCGGCCGCGAACATCATATCCGCCGCTGAGCACACTATGGCGATGATTCTGACGCTCGCGAGGAACATCGTCTGGGCCGATGCGTCGCTCAAGACAGGGAAATGGGAGCGCGGCAAGTTCACCGGCATGGAGCTTAGTGGCAAAACCCTGGCGATCATCGGGATCGGCAGGGTTGGAGGAGAGGTGGCGAAACGCGCAAAGTCCTTCCAGATGAGGTTGATCGGTTACGATCCGTTCATATCGCCCGAGACGGCAGTCAAGGTCGGGGTCAGGCTCCTTCCGATTGAAAGGGCGCTCGAGGAGGCGGACATCGTGACCTTGCATGCCCCATTGACCCCCTCGACCCACCATATCGTCGGGAAGGAGCAGCTCAGCTTGCTCAAGCCAACCGCTCTGCTTATCAACTGCGCAAGGGGCGGTCTTGTTGATGAGGAGGCGCTCTACGATGCTCTGAAATCAAAGCGGATGGCCGGTGCCGCGATCGACGTCTTCGAGAAAGAGCCTCCCACTGGTTCCAGACTGCTCGAGCTGCCGAACGTCGTTGTCACGCCTCACCTTGGAGCCTCTACTAGGGAGGCGCAAGAGAAGGTTTCTCTTGAGATGGCCGAGCACGTCAAGCTGTTCCTGACGGAGCACAAGATCACAAACGCGGTCAATGCCCCGGTCGGCAAGGTCGACCCGAAGGTCCTTCCTTTCATCCCGATTGCCGAGAAGTTGGGGTCGTTCGCTTTCCAGCTGATCGACGGCCCGATAAGGCGGATCGAGGTAACCAGCTCAGGTGATCTCGCATCTGTGGATACGAAGATGATTACTGTGTCTGCAGTGATCGGGGCCCTCTCGAATTTGGCAGGAGAGAACACGAACATCATCAATGCGAGCGCGATAGCACGCGAGAAGGGAATTCAGGTTATCGAGTCGAAGCTGGAAGAGACCTCCCGGTACATGAATATGATCTCGGTGATGATTCACTCTGACGGAATCCAGAGGGAGGTCAAAGGAACGGCCTTTCCATCGTCCGAGGCGCGTCTCCTCGGAGTTGACGGGTTCGACGTCGATATGCCGCTGGAAGGAGACTTCATCCTTACGACCCACAACGATGTCCCCGGTGTGATTGGGAGAGTCGGTACAATCCTGGGAAGGAGGAAGATCAACATCGCTAGAATGGGGGTTGGAAGGGAGAAGCGCGGTGGAAGGGCTCTCATGCTGATCAGCGTCGACGATCCGGCTTCTGACGAAGTGCTCGGTGAGATCAAGTCACTGGGCGACTTCTATGAGGCCAGGTCGATCCGGCTCAGTCACTTAAAGCCAAAAGAGTACATGATCCTCTGACGAGAGAGATGCCTATCATGGCAGATGCCAAACCGATCAGGGGGCCGGTCTTGACCTTGCCTATGGAAGCTTCTTCTCAACGCTCGCAACCTTTCTGTGGATCTCGTCTTTCCCTCCGGATCTGTCATCGATCTTTATGTTGGTCAGCACCCTGTTCGACATGCCCTTCACCTTCTCGTGGCACTCCACTATCGTCTTCATGACCACGTCGAAGTCCCCTTCCACGATCGTCCCCATCGGCGTGAACTGATGGACCAGGCCGCTCGATTTGACTATCCTCAGACATTCCGCGACGTAGGGGCTGAGACTCTCTCCTTTTCCTATCGGGACGACGCTGAATTCGGCAATCATTCATGCACCTCCTCATACCCATTGGAGACACGGGCTAAAGAATATGGTGTTATCGTACCGAATTAGCGAATTTCCAAAAATAACAACAAATCGAATCGAATTCCGTCAGGGCGTAATCGAGAAAGGTTTAAATAGAGTGATTCTTAATGGAACAGTCACTCTTGAAACCGCAGAGGTTTTGGTAACTGAAAGAGTCTAATGGAGCGAACTTTGATGGCATCTAACAACGGTCACAATGGCACAGCCTCGACCTTGACCATTGAGGACCTTGCTTACGCCATAAGGAACAGCATAGACAGCAGAGGAATGCCGGAGGAGCAGGCTCGTGCGATGGCTCGGCACGTCATGAACTTCTTCGGTTACAGCGAGAGGATAATCGACAATATCTTGGAGCCAGAAGATAGGGATGCGTTCTACATGCTCGAGGACTCCGGAATACTCACGACCGAGCGTGAAGAGACGACACTTTACGACGGCCGCGAATGGAGGATCCATTACTGGTTGTTTCGGAAGGAAAGGATACTCGAATTGATTAGAATGAACGGCTCGAACAGACAGGCACATGGGACCGCCGATTCCGTGTATGACGAGGTTCCTGAGGATATCTGGCAGAGATCCTGAGACGATTTGTTTTTCATCATCCTTCGGTCGACTCTATAGTCAACTGGAGCGATCACATCATTTTCACCAATCCCTGCGAAAGCATATTCACCATCATTTCAGTAGTCAGTCGGATGGATCTTTTTCCGTATTCTCCGAGACCCAACCAGCAGGAGTTCGTTGAACTTGTGTCTCGCGCGGTCAGGGATAGGAAGCATCTCGTCTTGGAGAGCGGAACGGGGACGGGTAAGACGGTCTGCGTGCTTGCTGGGTGCTTGCGGGAGGTCCTGAAGGACGGGAGGAAGATAGTATATCTCACGAGGACCAACTCCCAGCAGCGCCAGGTCATCGTGGAGCTGCGGAGCATCTCTCGGAAGCGCCGAGTGTTCGGGATCGGAGTTCAGGGTAGACAGAGCACCTGTCCGCTCGCCAGAAGGGACCCGGACCTGAGAGGGGGGACCCCAGAGGAGCTGTCGCGTCTGTGCGGAGAAAAGAAGCGCAGAACGGTCGCCGACATGGAGGGCGGGTGCAGATTCTACGAGGCTACTATCTCGACTGGATTCGATGAGATCGAGACGTACTGTCACGAAGAGCTCCCGACGGTGGAGGAGTTCGTAAAGTACTGCGACGCGAAGGGTGTTTGTCCATATGAACTGACCAAAGAACTGATACCTCTTGCGACCGTCGTGACGGCACCCTATGCCTACTTCTTCGTCCCGTTCATACGTAACTCGCTCTTGGATTGGCTTGCAGTGCCTTTGAGCGAGACGGTCGTCGTCGTGGACGAGGCTCACAATCTACCCGATTATGCTAGAGAGATCAGAACCGTCAATCTGTCTCGTAAGCTACTTGATCTCGTCGGGAAAGAGATCGATGAGTACGGCGATCCAGAAATCATGAAGGGTGCGAGCATATCTGATCTCGTCGGTCAACTGAATTGCAGTCTGAACAGTGCGCTCGACGAATACCTTATCGACGACGACGGACTTATCCCGCCCGGTCTGCTCGAAGAGGACCTCATGGGGAGTTTCACCGCCACCTCCAGGTCCCTTGTCCTCGCCGCAAAGGCTCTGATGACGCACGGTGAGATAATCCGAGAAAGGAAGAAGGAGATGGGCAGGCTTCCGAGGTCCCACATATTCACCCTGGGCGCATTTCTGAATTTCTGGATCAATCTGGACGATACCTGCTTTGTCAAGCTCATAGTCGGAGGCGACAACCCGATGTTCGAGGGGTATTGCCTCGACCCCTCGCTCGCCGCCTCGTTCCTGCTCGAGTGCGGAGGGTCAGTTCACATGTCCGGGACCCTGTCTCCCTTGAACGAGTACAGGGACTCGATCGGTCTCTGTCCCGACGCCTTGATGGAATCGTTCCCTTCACCTTTCCCGAGGGAGAACAGAAAGATATTCTTCGTCGATGACGTGTCAACGAAGTACGAGGAGATCACGCAGGACGAGAAGGTCATCCCCAGACTGGAAGACTATGTTGTCTCCGTGTCGAACCTCCTCAACAAGAACACCGTCGTCTTCTTTCCCTCACATGGTCTGATCGACAGATTCCTCAAGGACGGCGTCCTCCTGAGAATGAGGAGGAAGGTCCACATCGAGGAGAGGGGCATGCCCCAGATGGAACTGATGGAGATCGTGACCAGATTCAGGGAGAGCGGTCCGAAGGGCGCCGTACTATTCGCTGTGATGGGGGGGCGAATAAGCGAGGGATTGGACTTTCCTGACAGGGAGCTGGAGGTGGCCGTGGTCGCCGGCGTCCCCTTCCCCAAGCCAACGGCGAAGCAAAGGGCGCTTCTGCACTACTACGAGATGAAATTCGGAAAGGGATGGGAGTATACTGTGAGAGGTCCGGCATGCCGGAAGATGCTCCAGGCGATCGGGAGACTGATCAGGACCGAGACGGACGTCGGGGCGGCGATAATCCTTGACAGACGCGCGAGGCAATTCACCGATCGCATCGATCTAGTACCATCGGCCGATCCCTCCTCCGATCTGGTCAACTTCTTCAAGGAACGCAAGAGTCAGTTCAGACCCGGCTCCAAGGCTGCGAAAAGTACTTAATCGCTGCATCGAATCAACCGCTGATGGAGCTGCTGTGGGTGGCTTTGAGCGGCCTTTGGCTGATGTTGCCTTCGCTTCTGCCGAACTCCGCAGCCGTGATATTTGGGGGCGGTACCCCTGTCGATCTTGGCCGAAGCTGGCGGGGCAAGAGGATATTCGGTGACGGGAAGACATGGACTGGCCTGATCGGCGGCATCTCCGCAGGAGTCTCCCTGGGAGTCATTCTGCTATTCATTGCGTATCCATTTGATCCCACGAACTTCTGGGGATTCGGCAACTGTCCCGACAATGTCATGATCGTATCCGTCCTATCGATCGGCTCGCTCCTTGGGGATCTGGGAGGATCATTCGTCAAGAGGAGGTTGGGGATCGAGAGAGGCGGCAAGACCCCGATCTTGGACCAGTACAACTTCGCCCTCGGTTCCATCGTCTTCGCACTGATCGCCTTTCCGAACTGGTTCATCGCCAATTTCATCGAAGGCGAGCACGTTCTCGCCCTTGTGGTTTTTCTGGTGGCGGTACCGATCCTCCACAGGGCGGTGAACGTCATAGGATACAAGACAGGGAAGAAGAATGTACCATGGTGAGCCTATGAACGCGGGGGTCAAGGAGATTCTGAAAAAGTGCGGCGCCTTGTCCTACGGAGACTTCGTTCTTTCTTCAGGCAAGAGGAGCCCGTATTACATCGACATCAAGAAGGCGACCACTGACCCAGGGATCCTCGCCGTGATCGCTGAGGAGATGGCTGGCACGCT
>JAJRAG010000132.1 GCA_028682925.1 Methanomassiliicoccales archaeon | reverse complement strand
TGTGAAGAACGGGGACAAGATCAGAGTCGACATACCTGGGCGAGAGCTCGAGCTCCTGATTTCGGATAGAGAGTTGCAGTCGAGGCTAAAGAGATTCAAACCGCCTGATCGCGAGTTGAAAGGGATTCTCGGAAAGTACAGGAAACTTGTGAGCTCCGCATCAGAAGGGGCAATTTGCAGATAGTCCAGTCCAAGTTCTGCGAAATATATTTATCTGAATGGACATTACGACCATTCAACGGGCCGATAGATCAGACCGGAAGATCGCCTGCTTTGCAAGCAGGAGGCCACGGGTTCAAATCCCGTTCGGTCCACCATCCTTCAGACACTTCTTACGCTTCTGACGGCAGATGGGGAGAGCTCTACATATCGCCCATAATCAACAATAGAGGCAGCGAGCATCATTGACGATCCTCGCAATCAATCGAGATCCCTTGGTCACACCAAATCAAGGACTATTGCTGGTTTATTCCCGATGACCCAGCCATCGTGTCCGGGAGGAATATCGACAAGATCGCCAGGTCCAAATTCAAGCTCACTACCATCTCGCATCCTAACGCCCATTCTGCCTTTGAGGCAGTATAGGATGTGATGCTTCTCACACCAATCCGTTTTCGCTACGGGTTTGACATCCTTTGACCATTCCCACCCAGGCCTGTGGGTCATCCTCAACACAGAGATGTCGCCCATTTCTATTTTGTCGATTCTCGATTTCGCGCCACTGATCGTCTTATCAGGTTTTGAGAATCTCTTCTTCTGCAGAGACTGCAACTTGATTCACCGCCTCACTCTGAGTGAGTTTCTATTCTCACGCTACTTAAATGTTGCCTTCAAGAAGGCAACACAATACGATTAGAACGAAGAAATGAAAAATGGAAGAGGTTTGGTCTATCTCTCGTACCCTCGAACAGGAGCATTGTACCGAGAACGGTACAAATCGACCTCTTGCCAGTCGTTTTCGCGGGTACAAATCCCGTTCGGTCCACCATTCTTCTGACACTTCTTACGCTTCTGACGACAGATGGGGAGACCCCTGCAACGTAAAGATAGCTTCATGTCGCCCATCGCGTTTGGTCTATATAGTGGGGTGAAAAATGCGGAGAGCGTCAAAGAAGAAGACACTGACAAAACCACTGATTGTGCTATGGACAAGCGGATCTGCTACTGTCTTAGCAACTGTGCAATCGACGCACTCGATTAACTCAGTTCACTACACACTGTCACTGAATGGTGTCGAAAAGGCGAAAGGCGATTTATCAGCCGGGAGGTCGGCGACGCACTGGATAACTGTGAACTTCTTGTATGGCGTCAATAACTACACCACTGTGACGGTACTGGCAACCTCCATTGGTGGAGAGTTCGGGGCAACGAGCGACCAATTTACGGGGAACTTGGTGAATGGACAGACCTATCCAGTCACGCTCGAAGTATGAAGAGAAGGAATTCCTCAGCTCTATATTCTAGCCTGCTCTGACACTTCCGACGGTTCTGACGGCAGATTGGGAAAGCACTGGCTCCATCAGGTCTATTCTGAGAAAAGCTTTAAGGGTGGAGTTTCCGATGAGAAGCTGGGAGTAAGTTGGAATGAAATGCCAGCGCTGCGGGAAATGCTGCGAGGATACGCGCATGGAGCTCTCGGCTAAGGACATCAGGAGGCTGGAGAAGGCGGGTTACCGCAAGGATGAGTTCGCGCAGCATGACTCGGAAGGGATTTGGAGATTGCGTAACTCGGAGGGCATCTGTTCCTTCCTCAATCCGTCGTCAAGAGAGTGCAACGTTTACGAGCTAAGGCCAGTCGGATGCTACCTTTATCCAGTCAACCTGAGCCCTGAAGGCGGGGTTGTCATTGACGATGCCTGTCCTGCAGCTGGGACAGTCGATGGTGGAGAAAAGAAGAAAAAGGGCGTGCTGCTCCGTCATCAACTCCGGATGATCGATGCGAACAGGCAGCGTTGATGACTTCTCCACGAGATCACCTTGTATCTTGGATTCATCCATTGGACTACTCGTTTCTATGATAGGTTTCTTGGAAGTTGATCGGCAGAGTTCACCAATGTCGATGTCTGTCGATTGAGGCAGGGTCTTCGAGAGGACTAGGTCAATCGAACAGGAGGTTATCCTCATCAGTAGTCACGGAAAATGAAGTCGTCCAAAGATTCTTGATGGGTCGAATGTGTTCTCCATGATATGCTGAGCTGCGTAAAGTGCGGAAGAAGGTACGGCGAATTCGTGACTTCTTGCAACGATTGTGGTTCTCCTCTTGTCGTCGACTACGAAGACAGGGAATGGAAACCGAACGGTCAAGGCGTATGGCGCTACCAGTCAATGATTCCAGTCAGTGGTTCTATTTCACTTTCGGAGGGTAACACGCCTCTCGTTAGGAGGAGGGATGTGGATGAAGAGATCTTCATGAAGCTAGAGGGGGACAATCCTACTGGGTCCTTCAAGGATAGAGGAAGTACGGTGGTAATTTCGGATGCTTTCAACAAGAAGTACAATTGTGCGGTCGTCGCCTCAACAGGGAACATGGGGGCCAGTGTCGCAGCATATTGTGCATACGCGAACATCAAAGCGAGGGTATTCATACCCGAGGACGTCACGGAGGAGAAGATATCACAGATTAGCGTCTATGGGGCCGAACTTGTAAGGGTCGCTGGAGGTTTCTCAAAAGCGGTCGAGAGGTCAAAGGAGGATGCGAGAGGGAAAGGTTGCTATCTGGCAATGACTGGATTGAATCCCTATTTCATCGAAGGTCTGAAGACAATATCGTTCGAACTCTTCGAGCAGATGGGAGTGCCCGACAAGATCATTGTTCCGACCGGAAGCGGCGGTCTGATAACGGCGATCTTCAAAGGATTCTTGGAGCTGAGAGACTTGGGAGTCCTTCGCACACTGCCACAAATGATCTCGGTCCAGTCTGATGTGGTCGCACCTATTGTAGATGCCTGGAGAACTGGCGGTGATATTGTCATTCCCAAAGAGGTGAAGACCATTGCTTCTGCGATAATGGTGAAATTGCCGTTCAACGGGTACAGCGCAATAGAGGCGATCAAGAAATCAGGAGGAATCGGTGTCACGGTCACCGATTACCAGATCCTGAGAGCCATAAAAGATCTGGGGCGAGAGGGAGTGTTCGCTGAACCAGCCTCCGCTGCCGCATATGCCGCGCTGGAAGAGTTCGACTATCGAAGGGATGAAAGGATCGCTCTGATGATAACTGGATCTGGACTGAAGGATCCAGCAGCAGTATTGAAGAATCCAGTCTAGGTTTGAGATATGACCAGTGTGTCTGAGTAGTCGCTGTCTCGACTTTGAACAATTCCGCGTCCCTTTGAAGACTAGCAAGCAATTCGATTCTTCTTCCTCTCTCGATGGCGCTCAAAGTCTGCATGGAATCCAGTTTCGATGAGGAAATCGCTTCAATAGCAAGATATAGGTAGACCTTCCTTTGCTTTTCTTATAGTAAGGCTTCCAGGAGAGCCTCTTACTGATGAACAATTGGACCGATGGCTTGAGAAGGGGCGATCATGCGATTCATGTCTATCAGACGGATTCCGAACGCGACAAAGCAGTTCTTGATCTCATCGCATGGAGAAGGCACGACGAGAAGTTGATTTGTCTAAGTGACAAGTGGTCGCGCAGCTTTAAGGCAGACGACGGATTCCCTGCAATTGGCCACTTGAAGTCCGATATCAAGGATGGCAGAATGGAGCTTAGACCCTCATATTCCTCATATTGTCCGGGAGGCAATTTCAGAGGACCTGGAATGTACAGACTCTGGGAAAAGACTTACGATGACGCGATCGATCAAGGATACAATGGATTGGTGGCTGTCGGAGACACGTCTTGGCTTGGAGTTCACAAATCCATTCTCCCTTCATTCATGAGGTACGAGCAGGGGATAGACTTCGCAAGATTGCCAAGGGATCTGACAATACTCTGTCAATACGATAAGCGACTCTTCACTTCAGAACAGATTCGTTTGGCAGAACAAGTGCATCAGTTAAGGCTGTCCGCCGGAAGGCTTGATAGGAATCATTGGTTCATATTGCGGAGGACTGCCGGAGCGGACTTCTCTCCAGAATCTTTGAAGCGACCGTCTGTGATTTCGGAATCGTTCATGAAATAGGTCCGATCCGATTTCCTTTTTTTGTCAATCGCATTGCCTTCTTCTTGTTCGCCAAGTTCATGACAACGTTGATATCGTAGTTCTCGTTTTCGACATCGCAGTGACACCTTGAACCGTAAGGAGCTGTTGGACAGAGTCTACGCCATGGCTTTCACTTATGAAAAGGAGAATCGTGGATGCGCCCAGTCCGTATTGGCCGCCCTTCAGGACGTGTTCGATATGAAGAACGACGATGTCTTCCGTTCCGCCAGTGCCTTGTCGGGAGGCGTTGGTCTATCGACTCACGGTACCTGCGGAGCTCTTTCGGGGGGCGTCATGGCAATCGGAATGCTATTTGGAAGAGAACGCAGCAATTTCAAGGATCCTGGCAAGAATAGGATGATCTCGTACGGACTCGCTAAGAGACTCACAGAGAAGTTCGAAGATCAGTACGGCAGTATTATCTGCTATCAGGTCCAGAGATCCTGTCTGGGAAGATCATTCGATCTGTGGAGCAGCATCGACTACGCCGATTTCGACAAGGTCGCTTACAGGCAGGAGAAATGTCCTCATCTGGTCGGTATTGCCGCTGCCTGGGCCGCGGAGATAATCCTCGATGAAAAGGAGCGATCCGCAGACGACAGGCCGGAATAATCCGTGTGATCGCACACCGATGTCTCGCATTCTCGCCTCACAGTAACAGCTAGAAGGTCCGTCACATTTCCTTCATAAGCCAGGGTAGCGCATGATTGGGTCGAGTATCACCAGGGTCTCCAAGTTCGAGAAGCCAAGAGGCTTCAGTCTACGCTCGATTATCTCGATCAGCTCCTTGTTGTCCTTTGCCTTGATCCTCATCATCAATCTGTGTTCACCCGTGACACTAAGGATCTCAGAAACGTTCTCAATCGAGAAAAGTGCCGAAATCGCAGCAGACATCTTACTGGGTTCCACATCAGCACATACGTAACTGTCCAATAGCACGCCAAGACGTTCCTGATCGGCAACGGCGGAGTAGCCGAGTATCGTTCTTTCCTCCTCCATCTTCTCGATACGATCACGTACCGTAGAAGGAGAGCGGCCAAGCAGCTTGCCGATTTCCTCATAGGTCAGTTTGCCATTCCTCTGCAGAATCTGGAGTATCTTCTGATCGAGCTCGTCGCGCATCTGTATGCCATATCGTAATCCGGAACTGACGCTAAAATACTTTCCAGAGCCAAGCAGCTCAATGCTCGTTCCTTGAAATCATGAAGTCGCGTATTATTTCACGATGATCGAACGCAAGGTCCGGGATCTTGTTGAGAGGGAAAAGACACGCATCTGTTGCGTCGTCGCCGCCTCGCAAAGCTCCACCGACTGGAAAGAGGTGGAAGACCGCGGAGATAACGTGTCCCCTCGGGTCTCTTGATGGGTCTGAGTATATTCCTATCAGGTCAAGGATTCTGGTCTCGAGGCCAGTTTCCTCTCTGACCTCTCTTATGACGCAGTCCTCGATCTTCTCGCCGTACTCGACGATACCTCCAGGCAGTGCGTACCTACCCTTATGCGGATCTTTCCCCCGTTTTATGAGCACGATGCTGTTTTCTTCAAGGATGATTCCATCCGCCGCCAGAATCGGTCGTTTGTACATCATCCTCAACTGGTCGTCGAACACCCTCTTCTGGCTTTCGTATTGGTCCAGCAATCTCAGTCCTTCGGGTGTGAGATTCGATGTCCCGCCCTCCTGACCTCCTCTCTCGGAAACGACTATTCTCTCCCCGGTCGACTCCTCTATCTTCTTTATGACCCCCCAGGCATGACGATATGACATGGCCATCTCATCGGCGGCCCTAGCAAGGGATCCGTACTTCTTGATCAATTTCAACAGTCTAGCTCTGCCCTCGCTTATTATGAACCGCTCATCCTTTCTAAGCCAGAGTCTGTACGCCAATTCGTAGGACACTTGACCACCAATTCAGAGGAATAACTGAGAGTGATAGATTAATGCTTCTCTAGTTGGTTATGTCGAACGTGTCACATGGTTCTCAACACATTCCAACGATTCTGACCTCCTCCGAGCTTCTTGATAAGGCCTTCAAGCGCGCCTCGAAAATCAAGAAAAAAGGATCGGACAGGACTGACACCGCGAGAAAGAACGCTGTCGCAAGGATAACGACCTCCGGCGACATCGTCTCGGGGACCCTCGGGAATTACGTCAAGTCCTTCCCCAGCCTGGAGAAAGGCGAGGAGTTCAACTCAGAGCTCATCGATGTGCTTGTCGGAATCGACGCCCTGAAGAAATCATTGGGGGCACTTGACTGGTGCTCAAAGAAGGCCCGTGAGCTGGAGAGAATCTATCTGGGAAAAGTGAAAAAGGCGTCAGACGTCTCTAAGGTACATCAAGGGAGGAACGAGTACTACGGTCGCCTATCGTCTCTTGTCAATCGGATCAAGAAGGATCTAGAGTTCGTTTCAAAGGCGAGGAACGAGCTGCGCAACTTACCGGTCGTAGACCTTGCCCTTCCAACAGTTGTGATAGCGGGCTATCCGAATGTCGGAAAGAGTCAATTGGTCGAGCGCATATCTTCGGCCAAGCCTATCATCGCACCATACCCTTTCACGACAAAGGGAATCGGCATTGGGCATTTCAGGGAAGGCTGGCATACCTATCAAGTCGTTGACACACCCGGTCTTCTCGATAGGAGACTGGAGGAGAGGAACAGGATCGAACGGCAGGCCGTTCTTGCACTCAAGTATCTGGCGGACGTCATCGTGTTCGTTTTGGATCCATCCGAGACATCGGGATACAGAATGGAGGACCAACTCTCACTACTCGAATCGGTGAAAAAAGGATTCGAAGGCCTTCCGATGATCGAGGTGGAGAACAAGATTGATGTTGTCAAGATGGACAGCGAAAGGATGAAGATCTCCGCCCTTTCGGGGGAAGGAATGGAAAACCTGATCGCAGAGATTACGTCTCTGCTTCGGAACACAAAGAAAGAAGTCGAAAGGGTCCTTCGGTAATTACTTAGGCGAAGAGTCTTCTTAGGACTCAGGCAGAATCTGCGGGGAGGATGAGGATGCACGAGGTGTCTTGCAGCGAGGCGATGAAGGAGTACTTCGAATCTCTATTGAAAGAGGTCGACAAGTGCTATTCTGTCGCAAGAAGGGCAAGAGCGCGCGGCCTGGACCCTGAGACTTACGTCGAGATGCCTCAGGCAGAGGACCTTGCCTCAAGAGTAGAGAAGCTGCTGGCTGCCTGGAAAGTCGAGGGGGTTGCGAAACGCATACGCGAGCTGAGCAGGGAGTACGACCGAGAGGAGACCTCCCTATTGATAGCAAAGGAGAT
>JAJRAG010000131.1 GCA_028682925.1 Methanomassiliicoccales archaeon | reverse complement strand
TCGCGAACGATTCTTCATCCGTTCCCACGAGACAGTTCACATCGTGTTGAAGCTCGGGGATTCCTTTAAGGCAGAGAGGACTCAGGACCGAAGGTTTCTCCATTGAAAGCATGTCGACCACCTTCGTCAAAACCCCCACACCTCTCCAGAGCGGCGCGATGCATATGTCTGCAGCCGAAAGCCAGATGCAGAGATCCGGACTGAAAGGCACAAACCCTAAATGATGCACATTGTCCGGAAGCTGACCTTGATAGATTCCTCCACCAGCAATGTAGTAGTGGACGTCATCGATCTTCTTGCTCACCTCAGGACAAAGCGTCTCAGCTATGTATTCGGCGGCCTCCAGATTCGGATGGTAGTTGAGAGTCCCGAAGAAAAGGACCATCTTCTCGTCGACAGGGATCGAGAGGCTCTTCCTTGCCTCCATCTTGTTCATTCTGTTGCGGTCGACGGTGGTCAGATCCGCACAGATGGGAATCACGAGGA
Source organism: Methanomassiliicoccales archaeon (assembly GCA_028682925.1). Lineage (GTDB taxonomy): Archaea > Thermoplasmatota > Thermoplasmata > Methanomassiliicoccales > JACIVX01 > JAJRAG01. The sequence continues at coordinate 6,749 of JAJRAG010000131.1, read as the reverse complement.
ACTTGCCGGGGTCAAACCCTAGCTGCTCGTAGGCTTCCTTGTCGATTTTGGAGACAACAAACACCTTGGAGGCAAGATTCTGGAGTACTCTCTCCAGTAGAATATTCATTTTCATGAATAATGAAGACTTATGCATAGCCTCGGCGTAGATCTTGACATTGCCGTGGTTGTCCCAGATCATTGGGACTTGAAGCATCTTCGCAGCAAGTCCACAGGCCAGAGATATGTACGCGTTCTCGGCGAAAATAAGTGAAACTTTGTTCCGCTTGCTTAGTCTGAGAGTATCGAAGAAAATGCTAATCTCATCGATAGGAAACAGAAGGTATCGTGCGAATTTGTTGATCTTCTGATCATATATGATTCTGTTCAGCCCGCCCAATGGGATCGGGATCACGTCAAAACGCCCGGACAGGGTCACGAACATCTTTGGAATACGCTCATTGGTCAGCACGGGCAAGGTGATCGCGGGGGCGAAGGCAATCTTGTGATTGGATACACTGTTTGTCATTCTCAGATCCCCTCGTATATGCGAATGAGCCTTTGTGCGCACACTTCAAAGTCGAAATCCTCAACTGCAAGAAGTCTGGCCCTTTTTCCAATCTGATTCATCTCTCTTCGATTCTGAAGAAACGACACGAGAGCATTTCCCATCGCCTTGGGTTCCTGAGAAAGCATGATCCCGCCGCCTTTGTCGACGATGTCGGTCTTCAGACCTCTTGAGAAAGAAGTAACGAGCGGGACTCCGCAGGAGATCGCTTCGATGGCGACGAAGGGGAAAAGATCAATCCGACTCGTCACAGCAAGAGCGTCCGCCGTGCTATACAACGCTGGCATTCTGTTGTGCGGGAATGACTCAGTTATGAATTTGACATGATCGCCCAATCCCAAGAGACCGACGAGCGATTTCAGGGCAGGATAAGCTGGACCGTTTCCTTGAATTACCAGGGTCGAGCTGGGCAACTCTTTCGACACTTCAATCATCGCTTGGATCAACAAATCCAAACCTTTGATCGGGTCGAGACGCGCGACCGCGAGTATGACTGCCTCTCTGTCTTCCACTCCAAATCTCGCTCTGCATTCCTCCCGGTTCATTTGACGAAAGAGTGTTGTGTCAACACCGGAGTGAACGACTGGGGAGATCTTCTCCTGACTTATACCATGCCGGGTAAGGTGATCTCGGGCAGAGATAGAACGCGGGATGAGCGAAGTACATTTCTCGGCAACCAGCCTGCCGAGCGTTCGATAGTAACCAGTCTGCACATAGCCCACTGGAGAGCGCATCAGCACGTCCAATTCCTGCCAGACGAACATCTTGGCATCGGATGCATGAGAGTCCAGCCAGCCCAAGACCGTTGCCGGCTGGAAAAGCTCACCGAACTGCACAACGTCAAGCTTCTGATCTCTCAGATATCGTCCGAGCGAAGGTGTAAATGGCGCCAAGGCGGGTGGGAACGCCCACGTCATGCGTGTTGGCAGGTATTCGATTCGGAGTCGATTCTCACTCGGCATCGGATTCCTGGGTTTGAATGCATCTGCCACTATCACTTGAACGTCATTTCCGCATGAAGCCATTCTCCTGCCCATCTCGACAATGTTCAGTCCTGCGTCGCTGCCTGGGGTAAGAACGGATTTCCTGACAATCGTTGCAGGTTCCGATAGTATCTCGGAGCTTTTTGTGACCAGATTCACCAATCCTATCTTCATCTGTTAGTGGCTCCTCCACTGTAAATCGTGTAGGCTCCGCTATCATAGACCCGGTCGAGAGTGGGAGTCTCATCCAGATAGAAATTGTAGATACGAATGGTCCCGTATTGTCTATTCCAAAGCTCTGATGAACGATCAAACACAAGGGCCATTATGGAAGATGCCCTTTCTGAGACGTTGCTGTAGCTATCCGGGAAAGCAGTTGCGTATCTGAACTTGGAGATGCTAGTGGGGGCGGAATTACCCCATACAGGATCTGGATACATACCTCCCAACACGATCGAGTTGTTCTGCATGTGGCTGTTCAGGAAATCGGATGCGTTTACACTCTCAGCACTCACCGCATAAAGACTTTCTTGATAGAACGTCGTTGTCATTGCCGCTCCAGCGAGGACGACGACGAGGATGACGATCACGGCTCGTAGAGCTCCTCTGAAAGTGCCAATCATGACCAACGTGATAATGATGGAAGATCCGAGCACCAGGAACAGAAGTCCTCGGTCATAGAATTGTCCTTTGAAGACTATGATGTCCAGTGGGACGACGATGAACGGAAGTATGAAGAATGCAAGGACACTGGCTGGTATTCGAACCTTCATTCTCCTTTCCTGTAGGATGCCGCTATCAGGTGACCGTCGCTTTGACTTTTTCAGCCATTTCTGCATTATCACTAGCAGAATCGACACGAAGGCCAGCAACACAAAGGCGCCAACGACGCCTGTTCTTATCAAGGGAGGAATCGGGAATATGTTTTCTGCTGTCCTCGCCGATACCGTGCCGACCGCCTCGCCAGGCAGAGCGCTCAAATATCCAAGCCTCTGAAAGAGAATGTCCAACAAGAGAGTCGAATACGCGACGGCATTGGTGAATAGCCATGCAATCCATATCAGAAAGAAAATGGATATCGGCCAAGGTCTCTCGGTCCTTAACGGTGCCTTTCGTTTCAATAGTCGATAGCCTCTGAGAGCTACTTCTCTCACCACCAAAGCCCCGATAAGGAAAATGACAGTAGTCGGATGCGACACGACAACAAAAGCGAAAGCGGCCATAGCGGCAAACAACCATTCCAGACCATCTTTCTCCAAGAAGACAAAGAACAGGATCCCCGCGACGAAACCAAGGGACTGAGGTGAGAAATGGACCTGAATCCAAACGTTGACTAAAATGCAGATAATCAGAGCGAACCGATAGTGGAGTCCCGGAACATAACATCGAACGAGAAGATAGAGTGAGAGCAGGGTCATAGCGGAAGCGAAGATCGGATAGAATCGTAGGTAAGAGAGAATCGGAGGATCCCCAAGGAGAACGTAGTGACCCGCGAGTACGAAGAAGCCTGGATAGTTGAAACCATAGGAGTCGACATTCAAGTCCATCACGCCTGTTCGTATCATGTTGTCGACCGTCTGAAAATGAAGGTAGGAATCCCAGACTGAGGGATATGTCTCGAAGAGTGAGGGAGCACCCCAGATTGAGATGAACATCAACAAAGCCTGAAGGAAGAACAGATGTTCGTTGTGGTTCCTAATGCCCAAAATCATGGAGAACATTATGATGGAGATTCCCAGCCAGTATCCTAATGGAACTATCCCGAACAGACCGAAGGGAGTATTAGGGGAAATCCATCCGACGTCGAATCCGATAGATGAACTCAACATCACAGCGAAACCGGCCAACGCCAGGATCGCCAACACGGACGATCTTATCCTCAGGAAACCCATGGAATCCTTCAATCCTTTCCTCCCAATCGGAATAATCCCCTCGGTAATTGAGCCACTCCCAATATTAATACTCCCATCGACTGACGAGGGTTTCGTTGTTCTTCTAGCGCGTGAAGTAGATAAACTATCGAGCATATTGGGTGCCAATGTGGCTACCCGGTCATCTCGCAGTCTCCCTTCTGGCCTGCACACCTCTTGTCCTGTATTACTGCAGAAGTAAGGAGGACTTGATACTCACCATCCCGTACATTGCCTTCTTCGCTGTCCTGCCCGATTTCTTGCACTTCGAGGATTTGAGGACCTTCAGCCATAGCATGATCGGACTCACGATTCTCGTCCTGGTGGCGCTCGTAGTGCTTCATTTCCTTTTCAAGATTCGTAGAGCCCAAGTCCTTATCGCATCGGTAGCTGCTGCTGCCCACCTGGCTGCAGACTGGCTATTTGGACATTTCTTTCCACTGTATCCGTTCTCCAACGGATACGAGTCGCTCAACTCCTTCAACACATACATTGACATCCAGGCGGAAGTCGTGATATTCTCCGTTGCGTTCGTAGTCTTCACGATGATGGTCCTCTCGACGCGGACGATTCATAGATCGATAGAGCTCAGCAATAGCGAGAAGTGGAACGTCGTGATCCTGATCTTACCGTTCCTTGGGATGGACCTCCTGGAGACAGTGTATTTCGTACAGAACATGACCACTGTCGGTTTGGGAGTATCACGGATGATTCTATTTGTGATCTTCTTGACTACCATACTTGGGAGTGTAGTATTATTGAGGAGCGTCATGTCACGGCGACGATGATGTCCCGGAGAATGCGGACAATAAACGGGAAATCACAGAGGATACTTATTTCGGAACATTATCAAATTGGATAATATTGAAAAAGTCTGGCTTGAGCGAAAACGATCAACGAACTCGCTGTTTCTCTGAGAAACATTTAAGTATAGAGACGTGTGAATTAGGGATGCCCTCGAGGGAGAATAAGACCTCTCGGGGTCAACAGCAAGTAGCAAAACCGAGAAACACAAAGGTTCTCGGACCGAAGCACAGCAGACTTCGACCGAGTTCGTAGGGGGAGGAAAACGACGTTACATCAAATGGGACGACGTTCAGACTGGTCTTTACAGACCCGACCAGTCGTGACTAGCAGGGAGGTTTGACCTTGAATCCGGGTGCGAAAGTAGTTGTGATGATCCCTGCACTCAACGAAGAACGCTGTATTGGAGAAGTCATCGATGGAATCCCGACCCATGAGCTCAAATCAAAAGGCTATGAGGTAGACGTGATAGTGGTCGATGGCCATTCGACCGACCGCACCCTTGAGATAGCCAAGGAGAAAGGCGCCAAGCTGTTCACCCAGCACGGGAACGGGAAAGGGTTCGGTATGAGACAGTTCTTCCAGCTTCGGAGCCCACAGGAAGTGGTCCTCAAAGCACTATCTCTGAAATCAGGGATTGACATGGACCTCGGCGCTCTCTCGGTTTTGCTCGACTCGAAGTTCGTAATCATGCTGGACGGAGATGGGACATATCCGTCCAGATACATCGCAGATGTCGTGACGGCTCTTGAGAAAGGATACGACGTCGTGCTTGGGTCACGTTTCAAAGGTAGCATAGAGAAAGGCTCAATGACCAGACTGAACTACTTTGGAAATATCATGCTGAGCCAAATGGCTTCCCTACTTTATTTGAAGCGGGTGACAGATCTGTGCACGGGAATGTGGGGGTTCGATACCCAGGCCCTCAAGAACATGCGACTGGACTCGACTCACTTCGATATCGAGGCCGAGATGTTCGCAGAATCTGCCAAGAACGGATTGAAGATTGGTGAGGTACCAATCAAGTATCTGAACAGAGAGGGCGAATCGAAGCTCATTCCTATGGAGGCTGGATTCATGATCCTCAAGAAACTAGTTCAGAGAAGATATATGACCGCGGATAGAGCACAGGCAGAGCCGGTTTCAGAGAAAGAATCAAGTGATGCGACAACCCTTGCCCAGCAGTGGGTCGAGGGGTATGAATGAGAGTCGCGATCGTAACGCCAGAATTCTTGCCGAGCTGGGGTGGAATTGGCACTTACACCGCCCAGTTGGCCAAGCATCTTCCGAGCGACTATGACGTTCACGTAATCTCACTTAGCAGGAGGAAAGGAGATCAGGAGGATCATTCTGACATAACAAATCGCATTACTCTCCACAACTTGGGAAATGCAAGAGATACATTTCTGTACAACAATCAATTCCAAGTGAGTCTATGGCGCAACTTCAAGACGCTTCAGGAGAAATATCACTTCGACATATTGCACGCGAACCACGCCCAGATGCCTGACCTCATACTCAAGCTCCTGAACCATAGAATCCCCTCCATAACAACGGTCCATACGACAATAATCTCACAGCGAGTCGGGACGATGCGCGCGGATCTCGGTCTGAGGCAGTTGGAAAGATCTGAGAAGATGACATATCTATTGTATCCAGCATTGTCGATGACCGAGTGGCTATATCTTCGGCGGTGCGAGAATATCATCTTCGTGTCGGAGTACATTCGAGGTCTCTATCAGGCCTCTTTTGGGCGTCCCCGGCGTTCGAGGATCATACACAACGGGGTCGATACATCTATGTTCAGACCAAGAGACAGGGGGGAATGTCTCCAGCACTTCCCGATGCTGGATGGGATGAAGAACATCATCCTGTTCTCGGGGAGGCTGATCGCGCTGAAGGGGCTGGACACAGCAATCGGAGCATTCTCAAGAATAATCCAGAGCACAGACGCGACCCTCGTGCTTGCGGGGGTCGGTAACTTTGACCCCTGGAAGAGGATGCTCGAAAGCAACGGAGTGCCTCAGTCGCACTATGTATTCCTAAGTCAAGTGCCGTATCAAGAAATGCCCTATCTCTATCCGCTCGCATCCGTTTTCATTCTTCCAAGCTATTCTGAGAGCTTCCCAATGACTATATTGGAAGCGATGGCGTCCGGCTTGCCGGTCGTCGCTTCGAGGGTCGGCGGGATACCTGAGATGATCAGAGACAAGCAAGATGGTGTCCTTTTCGAACCAGGTAACCCTCTGGTAATGGCGGAGAGCATTCTCAGGATTTTGTCAGACAAGACGGTCAGTGAGAGGATAGGGGACAACGCACGGATCAGAGCCGAGAACGACTTCAGTGCGACCAGAATGGCTATGATGACATCGGAGGCTTATGAAGACGTTGTGAGGGGTCTTGGATGAAAGTGCTGCTCGTGAATCCGCCGCGGTTCGATGGCATCCCTGTCATCAGAGAAGAGAGGTGCGAGATAACAGAACGGTACTCGGTAATTGAACCATA
>JAJRAG010000130.1 GCA_028682925.1 Methanomassiliicoccales archaeon | reverse complement strand
GGGCTCATGGTCTAGCGGTCATGAGACTCTCTGGTACTTCCAGGCAGTCTGACAGACAACGCCCTTACACGGCGTAGATCCCCGGTTCGAATCCGGGTGAGCCCACTCTGCCCTTCATCATGTATATCCGCCCGCTGTTTGTCTAGAATCGCTTCATCTCAGTCTAGGCAACCCACAACAAAGCTATTGAACGAATATGCCCTTACGCCAATAAGGGGTACAAGCCTATGGTCAAGTTTCGACCATTCAATGGTTTTCTTCCAAGCTTAGCTGGTGACGAAACGATTCTCGACCGAATTTCACCCCCTTACGACGTGATTGGGAAATCGGAATTGACCAAACTGCAGAACAAACCCTACAACGTCGCGAGGATCACTCTCGGAGGGGTAGGGGGAAGCTATGAAAAGGCATCAAAGGAGCTTCAGGATTGGATAGCGAGAAGGGCGCTCGTGAGGGACCGAAATGAGTCGTACTACCTGTATCTCCAGACATTCAGGATGGGCAGGAGAAGATACACTCGAACGGGATTGATTGGACTGCTTGGCCTAGAGGACTATGAAAGAGGCGGGATCATACCGCACGAAGAGACCATGCCGAAGGTAAAGGAAGACAGACTGGACCTCCTCAGAGCGACCTCCACTCACACGGAATCCATCCTTGGATTGTCTCAGGATCTAGGTGACCTGACTCCGGAAGTCCTGCATAGATCTAGCCAACAGCTCTTCGAATGCGAGGATCCATCTGGCATCGTGCATTCCATTTCTAGGATCTCGGACATTGACATGAAAGAGAGGATTTCCGAGACGATGAGAAACAACAAGGTCCTCATAGCAGACGGACACCACAGGTACGAGACCGCAATGAGATACTTGAGGGAAGCGCCCGAGGAGAGGGGTCGAAGTTGGATATTGGCGACCCTCGCATGCTCGAAGGACCCTGGTGTCTTGGTTTTCCCGACCCACAGGGTTCTCAAAGCTCCCAAAGTCGGCGAGAAGGATGTGACCGGAGCGATGAAGAGCCGTTTCAAGATGACGAGACTCTCGACCGCTAAGTCTCTCGAGCGATCCCTCAAGAGAACGAGCAAGACCTCACTGGGCATCATATTCAGAAGCGGGAATGTCTTCAAGGTGGAGCTTGCGAAGTACGAGAGTGATGACCCGATGTGGGAGATCGATTCGTACGTTTTCCAAGAAGTGATGTTGAACAAGATCTTGTATTCTCTCGCGAGGCCGGAGGAAGTGCGCATCGATTATGATCACGACTTCTCTTCCGTCGAAAGGAAAATGGATAGGGGTGCGTACGATATGGCGGTCCTGCTCAGGTCGCCAAGGCTTGAGACCATATGGAAGCTCGCTGCGGCGGGTCGCAGAATGCCCAAGAAAACCACATACTTCTGGCCGAAGGTCTGGTCAGGATTCGTGATGCACAGAATAGGATGATGATTTCGTCTTTCTACGGTCGCGAACGGAACACGAACATCATTGGTCGATTTCTGGTTGGAGAAGTGGAGCCACTGGAGGGAATCGAACCCTCGACCTACGCCTTACCAAGGCGTCGCTATTTAGCGGTGCGTTTTACGCACTACCGCTAAGCCACAGTGGCAGTGCTCTCCTCCAATTCGATGGTGCTTGATAAAACTTTCTGAGGTGATGACCAGGACAGATATTGATTTATGAGACGTAATCCCCTAAGCGGATGTAATGAAGACGGAGATGAGCACCTTCGATGTCCTTGCGGTAGTAAGAGACATGCGGATGCTTGTGGGGGGATATGTCGACAAGATATTCCAGTGGAATCGCAAGAGTATCCTTCTGCGTATCAATGTGCCCGGGGCAGGCAAGAAAGAGTTGATCTTCCAGGACTTGAAGTGGCTCTATATCTCCGGAGAGAAGCCCGAGATGCCCGATACGCCGACGCAATTCGTGGTGCATCTGAGGAAACACCTCTCGAACGGGAGGATCGTGTCGATCTTCCAGAAAGATTTCGACAGGATAGTGGTCATCGAGGTTCAGAAGGAGAAGACTTACCAAATCGTGTTCGAGATCTTCGGCGAGGGCAACCTCATCGTCGTATCGGAAGGCAAGATCGTCAACTGCGTCGTTTCAAGACAATGGAAGTATCGCGATGTTCGTCCAGGGGCCGAGTACAGCTTCCCCCCTTCTCGATTCAATCCGATCACCGCCAATTTGGATGATTTCGCCCAAGCGCTGCGGGCATCCTCTTCCGATTCTGTTAGAACACTCGCCACTTCGATCAACCTGGGAGGACAGTACGCCGAAGAAATCTGTCTCCGGGCTGAAGTGGACAAAACGACAAAGGCGAAACAGCTCAAGGACGAAGAGGTCGAGAAGCTGCACAAGGCCATGAGAGAGATCATCGACAGTGTCTCCGACTCGCCACGACCTTACATCGTCGCAAGGGCCGGTGCGCTAGAGGATGTGACTCCCCTACCCCTTATCCAATACTCCGACGAGTCCCTTCAGACCTACGCGACGATCTCAGAGGCCTTTGACGATTTCTTGAGAAGTCAGAAGGCAGAAGACGACAGGAAAGAGAGCGAAGAAAGCAGACGACTCAAGAGGCAGCTTGAAAGACAAAAGGAGACGGTGGATAGACTAAATGAGGAGATCGAGAATTCTTCAAGGAAGGCCGAGACGATATACACGAACTATGGGGCGATCAATGACATCCTCTCCGTGATGAGAGAGAAGTCTGAGAGCTCAACCTGGGACGATACAAAAGAGATAGGACTAGGACTGGCTGGCGTCAAAGAGGTGGACCCAGCGACGCATCGTCTTATCGTCGAGGTCAATAGCGAACTCATCCGGCTCGACTACTCGAAGGGCGTCGAGGAGAACGCAGACGAGATCTACAAGAG
>JAJRAG010000129.1 GCA_028682925.1 Methanomassiliicoccales archaeon | reverse complement strand
CCGAGGACGAGTTCGGAGTTCCTCCCACCCTTTCCCTTGCCTCTCACGGTGACCGTTGTCTCCCCTCCTGCCACCAGAATGGCCGGAGGAGGGATCGGTTTTCCATTCTCGATCATTTCGTTCCCGATGGAGCAAAGCATCCTGCCTACCTTTCTAGCCTCGCCCTCAAGCGACGAGGTCAGGATTAGTGCATTGTCCCCCATATCGCGAGCCTCCTTCTCGGCAGCCAGGAGCGCTGTTCTATTGGATGCGACAATGACGTTCCTCACCTTGCAGAACACACTGTCATCCGGCTTCGGATTCTCGGATTTGGCATGTGTCAGGTGATCGACGACGGACCGCGGTGCCTCAATCAGCAGATTGTATTTCTTGAGGACGGTCAAAGCATCGCTATGGGTCGTTGGGTCAGGTGCCGTCGGACCGGATGATATGCTCTCCAGGCGATCGCCCACGACGTCGGAGACGATGAGACTTAGGACAGTCGCAGGATAAGCTATCCTCGCAAGGTTGCCTCCCTTCAGACGGGAAATGTGCCTTCTGACGACGTTGAGCTCTTCGATCGACGCGCCTCGTAGCATGAGAAGCTCGGCCGTCCTCTTCTTGTCGTCCAGAGTGACGCCTTCGACAGGGCAGGGCATCATGGCCGACCCTCCACCTGAAATAAGGCAGATGATCAGGTCCTTCTCGGTCGCCGACTCGCACAATCTCATGATCGCCATCGCCCCATCGAGACCTTCCGGCCCCGGGTGAGGGTGCGTGCTCTTGTGGAGCACTATTCTTCCGACCGCGCCGTCGATAAGGGAGTTGACGATTCCCGAGGATATTCTGTCACCAAGAACCTCATTCAATGCTTCGACCATACGTTTTGACGCTTTTCCAGCACCTACCACGAGAATCCGGTCGTAATTGCTCAAGTCATATTGTGCATCGAAGACCTTGAGACGGTCGCTCTTGAGAGATAAGGCTTCACTAACACATCTGTAAGGGTCGATGGAATCGATCGCGACCTCAAGGACTTTGAGAAGATGGGTCCGCGCCTCCCTGTCACCTTTGGACGTTAGTTCATCGTGATTCAGTATTTTCACATCAATCCTTCCAAGCGGCTTTGTTGACAAGGTTCGGCGGTCTTTTCCCTTCAAGCCCGGCGATGAGGTTCTCCGCTGCCATCATAGCCATCCTGTCCCTGGACTGATAGGTCCCACTGCCAGTATGAGGAGTGACCACAACGTTGTCGAGCTCGGTCAAACCAGGACTCAATGAAGGCTCGTTCTCAAAAACATCCAATCCTGCAGAGTCAATCCTTCCAACCCTTAGAGCCTCTACCAGTGCATGTTCATCGACGACCTCACCCCTCGAGGCATTGATGAGAATCGCCGTCGGCTTCATCAGAGATATTTCTCTGTCTCCGATCAAATGCCGCGTCTGGGGGCTGAGCGGCACGTGAAGTGACACGAAATCGGAATCCCTGAGGAGCTCCTCGATCGTCACATAGACGGCGCCAAATTCCTTCTCGGCTTCTATGTCCCGCTTGCGATTGTGATATAGGATCCTCATACCGAAACCCATTGCTCTCCGAGCGACTGCCGTGCCTATGTCGCCCATGCCGATTATCCCGATCGTCTTACCGTATACCTCGCGCCCAAGCAACAGCTTCGGACCCCAGCCGACGAACTTTCCATCCCGGACGAATTTGTCCGATATTGGTATCCTCCTTGCGCATGCGAGCAAGAGTGCCCACGTCAGATCCGCCGTCGCATCGGTGAGGACACCAGGAGTGTTTGTCACGAGAATTCCTCTTCTGGTAGCTTCCTCGATATCGATATTGTTGTATCCGACGGCATAATTGGAGATCACTTTCAACGACTCTCCGCCCGTAGCGATGACATCCTTGTCGATTCTATCGCTCAGGAGGCAAAGCAATCCATCCTTGCCTTCGATCTTGTTCAGAAGCACATCTCTTGGAATGGGGCTATCGCCCTCGAAGACATCGATTTCTGCGACATCTCGAATTATTCTCAATCCAGACTCGGGAATCCTTCTGGTGACTAGTATCCTAGGCCTCGGCATGATTATTTGATATCGGGATTTTTTTATTTCAATTATCTGCCGAGCGACTTGTGGGCGCTAGACAGCTCTCCTGAGGCCTCTGCCGCAAGGGTCGAGAGTTCTCCAGCCAGGACAACCGCACCAATGATCTCGGCGAACTTCTTTGCCCTTCCGCTCCCAAGGCAGTCCATCATCGAGAGCGCTTCCCTTTGACAAGGAAGCTTCGTGCCTCCGCCAACCGTCCCGACCTCTAGAGAAGGTATCCGAACCGATATGTACAGATCTCCATCCACGACCTCGCAGGTGGTCATCCCCATGCTGCCCTCTACGACTTGTGCTGGATCCTGTCCGGTGGCGATGAATATGGCCGCGAGAACATTGGCCATGTGGGCATTGGACCCGTAGGTAAGAGATAAGGCACTGCCGACGCTGTTTTTCCTGTAACCCGCCTCCTGGACAACCTCAGGAGTGGTGTGAAGTTTGTCCTTGACCAAATCCGAGGCAATCGTGATGTCGGCGTGAACGATTCTTCCACGACCCATCAGGAAGTTGACAGCGGATGGCTTCTTGTCGACGCACATGTTG
>JAJRAG010000019.1 GCA_028682925.1 Methanomassiliicoccales archaeon | reverse complement strand
TAGGCAGTTCCGTGTATCTCTGATGTGCTTTGTCATTCACCTCACATCTCAACCAGCAACGTTCCGCAGAGATGTTGCCGAGTCCCTCCTGAAAGACAACGGTCGGGTGATTGTGTGCCAACACCACGACCTTTCTTGACATCACCTCGGATGTCGGCCAGGTGTGTCCATGAGCAAAGCCGACGTCACCCAAAGTGAAACCTGTCGAAGGATGAATATCGACCCCTTCAGGAACGAGCTCTTCAATCTGGCTATCGTGGTTTCCTCGAACTATGTCGACCTTTTCATACATTCTCTTCATCGCTCGCAAGAATCTGGGAATCTCTGAATACTCCTGTTTCGTTGATCCTGGCACCTTGTGCTTGATGTCCCCCAGAAGTATGAGTCTATCGTGTCCGTTCTTTACCGAACGCAGCTCCCTTTCCATCCTGAATGTCTGACTTGGGACGTGTATGCCCTTGGACCTCAGTTCGTCCTCTATCCCGATATGCAGGTCCCCGGCACAAACAATCCGTGATCCATTACCGATGCTGAGTGCTGGATGATCTGTGATCGGAAGCACATTCATTCCATGTCCCTTCCATATTGAAGCATCTCAGAGCTAACCAATCATGCAAGAAAAAGGTTGTGGCCCAAATCGCCTAGAATCCATGCCTCAACCTCTCTCCAAGAAATGATGGAAGACCGACGCTCTGGACTTTCTTCTCCACGATATCGACATCATAGCTCACTCTGCGAATCTGTAGATCGCCCGTATCGCTGTCGAAAAGGACGTAGTTGGCTCGCGGATCCCCGTCTCTCGGCTGACCGACAGAACCGGAGTTGATTATCATTCCGTTGTCGAATCTTTTGATGAAAGGCATGTGAGTGTGACCAACTATCAGGATGCTACACTCGCACATCTCAAGAAGCTCTCTTCCTGCGTCGACCTCATAGAGATACTCGTCATCATCGCGAGGAGATCCGTGGTAGATGCCACATAGGTGAGTTCCAATTGTCATGAACGATCTTGACTTGAGATCCTTCAGATAGTCCACCCCTTCGGCCGCGATGTTCTTGGATGTCCAGAGTACCGCCTCAGCGGCCATCTTGTTCATGCCCACTGGGTTGAACCTAATAACTGCCCTGTCGTGGTTGCCCAGGATCGATTGGATGTTCCTGGACTTGAAGCGTTCGATCGTCTCATTGGGGTAGGGATTGTAACCGACTATGTCCCCGGCGTTGAGGATGAGTCCGGCACCAATACTGTCGATATCGGTCAGGACAGCATCAAGCGCAATTATGTTGGAATGAACATCAGAGATCAGGGCAATCTTCACGGTGATTGAGTTAGCCTCATTGCCTATTTAAACCTCTCAAGAAATCGCTTCAACACCGCAGGGATTTCATCAATCACATCGGTCGCTAGCAGACTGAATCCGAGCTTTGCGAACGCGAGGTCCCCCGCGAATCCATTCGTGAATGCGGAGATCCTCGCCGCATCGAATGGTTCGACCCCTTTGGACATCAGACCGACTACCTGGCCCGCCAGGACATCTCCGGTTCCCCCAACGCTCATGGCCGCGTTCCCGGTCCGATTGAGCTTGACCGTTTCTCCGTTTGAGACAATATCTATCCGGCCCTTTAGGAGAACAGTCATTCCGATCCTCTTGGCGAACACCTTCACCGGTTCCACCCTTGATTCATAATCGGCTGGCAGGGTCAAACCTGATATTGTCTTGAACTCCATCGCGTGAGGGGTCACGACCCCTTTCTTGCCGTCGAGCACATCCAATCCCTTTGATATGGCCCCGAGGCCATCGGCATCAATCACCACCGGCTTATTGCACGCTCTGACGAATTTCAGTATGGTATTGTGCGTTTCAGGATCGTCGCCTGCTCCTGGACCGATCAACACTGCATCGACTTTCTCAGTGAGCAATCTAAGGCTATCCAAGTCCTCATCAACCAGACTATCAGAGCTGAGTCTATGAACGATGAAGTTCGGCGAATAGGAAGCGATCGGTATGTAGCTCATGGCTGGCGTAGCTATGTGAACCAGGTCTACTCCGATTCTGTAAGCAGAGAGGCCGGCTAATGCCGGCGCTCCCGTATAAGGGCCGCCCCCGATTATCAGCACCCTGCCGTTGTCACCCTTATGCGAATCACTCCCTGGTATTGGATAATAGACAAACTCTCCCGGACCGACGAATTTCATCGCGTCCTGCGGTACTCCGATGTCCACCACGACAATTTCGCCTGAGTTCCTTCTGTCCATACCCATCTTGGCGTCATGGAACGTGATCGTGAAATCGGGTCTGATGCAGACGTCCGTCCCAAGTCCCGAGGGAATGTCGATCGACACTATTCTTGAGGACGATGAGTTGATTCTCTCGATGAGGGTCCTGTATGGTTCCTCCACCTCACCATGAGTTCCTATCCCAAGCAATGCATCGACAATGATGTCAAATTGTTTCAGTTCTGAGTCCTCTGCGGGCAGAGAAATTTCAGCGGTCTTCTCGAAGTTCTTCCTTGCAAGCTCTGTTTTGATATTCTGGCGGGGCTTTGCCATAAGGACCTGGACCTTGTTTCTATCCCTCAGATATCTCGCGGCTACGAAACCGTCCCCGCCATTATTGCCAGTCCCGCAGAAAATCCCAATCCTCTTTCCCTTCCCGAACCGCCCCTCTATGAACTCGGCGACGGATCGTCCTGCATTCTCCATCAGGATCTCAACGGGCGTTCCCAGATACTCAGAGTTGATATCTAGTACCTTGACTTCTTGGTGGGACAGCATGTTGTTTATATCGTTGCCTTTTCATATAATCCTTCGGTCTCATCGCATTTCACAACAGTTTTTATACTGGTATCATAATTCGACTAAAACACAAATAGGTAGGAAAGGGGAGGAAGATGAGCGATATCAAGAGACTGGTTCTGGATGTTCTGAAACCTCATCATCCGTCAATCATCGAATTATCCAAGCGTCTCGGTCTTCTCAATGGGGTCACCGGTGTGAACTGCACTCTTGAGGAGGTCGACCAGGAAACTGAGAGCATCAAGATAACGATTGAGGGAACGGCCATCGATTTCGCCCAGGTGGAACAAGCGATCACGGAGTCTGGGGCTGTTATTCACTCCGTTGACAGCGTTTCGGCTGGAAAGAAGATCGTGGAAGAGGTAGAGACTCCTCAGGATAGGTGAATTTTAGATATCTCCTGGCCTATTTTGGCCAGAAGCTCTGACTTCTTCATTGTCTTTTCCGCGAGGACCCTTCCATTGTGACCATGCCAGTTGGACGGGTACGATTTCTCGGTTTCGACCTTGTGCTCTATCCCCAATTTCTCCAATGCCTTCGATATGACCTCGACGGTAGGTTCACTAATCGCCAGGTTCTTATTCACTTTTCGACCTTGGTCTCTGCTCCTTTTGATGTCGAAATACTCTGGCCAGAGCACCCAAGCCGTATCTTCGTCAAGGGCCATGTGAAAAGTAACAAGGGGCCAGTATAAAAAGATTGGCCGTTTATTTGATTAAGACAGCGTTTATGGCCCCGTCCTTTCCGGGTCTTGAGGTGACCTTTGCCAGACCTATCTCGGTCTGTATCGTGGCTCCTTTGTTGATAATGTTCCGTTGGACGTAGTGCGGATTGGCAGGGTTTTCCTTGACGGTGAGAATCTTCACCTTCTGACCTTTGTTCGTGGCAGGATCGATGACATTCGCATGATTCGCCGCGAGCATCTTGGTTTTCTCTCCGCCGCCCAGTGTTCTGACGTTGGTCAATCGCTCTTCTCCCAGATACGTAGGTCGGGCTTCGGTTCCAATCTCGAATCGTCTTTTCTTCCTACTCAAGCGGAGTCTTCCGCCGGAAGGCTTCCTTCCTTTCCTTCCCTGCCAAAGGGCCATTTGAAATCCTCGGCAGACTAAAAAGTGAGGTCATATAAAAAGATTTCAGTACTCTACGAGCCTGTCGAGCAACCTCGCTTGGATTCTTCCATTCATGGTCAGAATCGCCGCCCTCGCGTCCTTCGCCGCTCCTGGGTTGAGGAAGAGGGTTCCATCTTCCATCACGATGCCTGGAGCCTCATGAATATGTCCAGACAGAACCGCCTTTGGGCGGAACTCATTCACTATTCTCCTGATCGCAATAGAACCCGTCTGCTTACCAGAGAATGACAGGTCGTTCATCCCTGCTGGAGGCGCGTGGGTGATGAGGATCGCGTCCCTTTCCATCAGCGGTCTCAAGGAGCGTTCTATCTCCTCTTCACTGAGCTCGTAAGGTGTGCCAAAGACCGTAGGGTTTGAACCTCCCATACCTATGAATGTGTGTTCTCCGACCTTCATCTTCTTCTTATGAAGACAGATAGCCGTCTTCTCGATCCACTCGACGACGCCCGGCGGATCACAATTGCCCGGGATTGCATAAACCGGTTGTCTTATTTGTCCAAGGAAATGACCGGCCCATTCCGGAGGACCGAACCTTGTGATGTCCCCAAGCACTATGGTGCCATCCACCTTGAGCTCCGAAGCAATGCGATTCGCCCATTCAATGACCCTTTCCCTACCGTGAACGTCAGAGATCACCAGGAACATCATCGGAACGCACTTGGCTGATTAATGTCAGGCGAATAGATTAGCTTTTCCGGACTCCTTCGGAATTGCCTACCTCAACTCATATTATCCCAAAGTTCAGATTCTGGAATACAAGGAGGTAAGAGATTCCAAATCCCAGAAGGGCCCCGCCGTTCAAGAGGGGAAGGCCTGCTTGAGGCCTGCCTGTGATGACATATCTCATCAGGGCGATGAAGCCGAGGACTCCGCCCATCATAGCTCCGAGCGCCACCAGAATATTGGCGCCGTCTATACCATTGATCGTCGATGGAAGGAAAATGAAAGCGGATACCACCAGTATGCCAGGAATAACTGCATCTCCGACGCCCATGAACATCGCTTCCCTTTCTTTGCTGTTCGCCGTGATGTCCTTTTCTTTCAGACTAGACATGGTGAACCCGCGGCTTTTTGGAACGACGAACAGCACGGGCAGTCCCAGAGGTGCCACTCCTCCGGCGAGTGTGACCATGTGTTTTGTCCAGTAGACTGAGATTGCATCGTATAGTGCTAGGATGAGGAGAAGCACGATTGCCGGGAATATCCCAAGCGACATTCCAAGCACGACAGTCACGCCAATCGCCGCAAGAAATGCGACCAAATCGATCGTGTACCATTCCGGCCTGATGAGGACGGCACCCATCAGTAGAGCGCTTATCGCTATCGAGATGACGAAATCTATGAGAACATCTTGGACAACGGCGTACATGATCGGCAGAAAGACGAAGACGAGCGTGATAGCCATTGCGCCCATGAAAATACCCCTCAGCAAGCTCTTTCTGCCAAACTTGATCAGAACGAGGACGACAATCGTGATGGCTATGATTAGAAGGAAGTAGATCACTGGGTTGATCGGGTTATTTACGTCCTCGAATGCCCTGTAGTCCGAGGGGAACACAGGAACGAGAAGGAGCGCTATGAGCTGCACCGAGAGGAAAATCATCAGCATTGCTATGATTGGAGGAAGCCTTTTCACATCTGAAAGCCACGTTCCTTCCACTAAATAACCATATCTGACCAGCTTTCAACGGAATTTCGTTTTCACTTTGAGCTTTCCCGGAGTCAGCTTCAAATACAACCCCTCGCACTTGTGGTGGTTCGATGAGTCCGTTCGACAAGGTTGGCGTATATGGGGCATCTGGAAGATTCCCCGACTTGCTGTCAAAGACGAAGGATCTGGCAGATGTCTTCGAGGTCGTGAAGGAGGCGGTCAGGGTCAAACTCGGCGTTTCCAGAGCGGGTCTGATGTTGGGTTTGGCGGAGCTGGGCGGCGACGGCTCCTCTTTCATAGGAGGCATGTACCCAGTGGCTTCGAACATAATCATTGTCAACAAAGGACCTTTGGAAAGGGTGCGGGCCTCTTCCCCGGAAATGTACAAAGCATATGTGTTTCACATATTGCTGCACGAATACGTTCACAGTGTCGGTTACGTGGATGAAGGACAGGCAAGGAGAACGACCCTGGAAATAAGCTCGGGTCTTTTCGGAAAGGACCATCTTGTGACGAGACTCGCGGAGGACATAAGGGAGTTCCTACCGATGTTTACCTACCCTATTCCGCGTCCGATGCCAGAAGATCTTCAATTGGAGCTCGTGAAGAACTTCGACAGGTCCAACGTGAACTACATCCTATAGGAGGCGCGAAGGTCATCGACTCGGCTGCTCGGTCGAGACTGTGGCGAATGCGACGTTACCAGTGACCTTGTTGATCTTGATCTTTGTTCTGGTGCCTTTGACCGTCCCGGGAACATAGATGATGTATCGGTCCATCCTGGCTACGCCATCCCCCTTTCTTCCGACATCCTCGATCATGACTTCGTAGATGTTGCCTTCGACGAGCCCCTCTCTTTCCTGGGTTCGTGGGGCCTTCCTAACGTTCACCGGTCTGTGCGCGCCACAGGCCTCGCACTCGAGAATCATGACTCTTCCTTCCTTCACTATCTTTGTATCAGGTCTTCCACATTCCGAACACAGCACGAATGTCTCGGTGTAGTTCTGTATCCTTTCTTCGATCTGGCTCTGGGAAAGTTTAGCCTTGAAGATGGCCCTCCGACCCTCCAGATATCCTGGAGCGCCAAGTTCCCTGAGCAGGAACTGCAACAAGTGAGCAGGATCTCTCCTTAACGCGTCCACTATGTCCCCATAGTTTCTGATTGTCGTTGTCTTTCCCTCTTGAAAGATATCGGGCTCTGGGACCGTGAACCGCTCATGTTTCTCGATCGTCTGGGGGAGCTTTTCCTTCGCCCTTCCAAGAAGTGCAAGGTACTCGTCATCGGGCATAGTTTATCTGACCACTCAAACGACTGCCTCGATATAAACATTGCTAGCCGTCCATTTGGTCTGGACAGCAATCATCACGCGTTTCCAGACAGATCCTGGGTCGGTGGGAAGCATATCGATGATTGATTCAGCTCGATGCTCCGAACTTGCGTTCGATTGCGGCATTTACGAGCCCAAGATGCAGTGGTGATGGCTTGCCAGGTCTGGATTTGAACTCAGGGTGGAACTGTGATGCGACGAAATAGGGATGTCCTTGGAGCTCTGCGATCTCCATTCTCAGACCATCTGGAGACTTGCCCGTGAACTTCCAGCCCGCATCCTCAAGCCTCTCTATGTACTTCGGGTTTACCTCGTACCTATGTCTGTGCCTCTCCATGATGAGGGTCTTTCCGTACAAATCATAGGCTTTTGACCCCTCGGTAACAACGACTGGCTGACCTCCGAGTCTCATGGTCGCACCCTTCTTCTTTATTTCTCTTTGCTCAGGAAGCAGGTCGACCACCGGGTCGCATGTCTCTGGGTCGAACTCAGTGCTATGTGCAGTCTCGAGACCGATCACATCTCTCGCAATTTCGATCGTTGATATCTGGAATCCCAGGCATATTCCCAGGAATGGTACCCTGTTCTCTCTTGCGTACTTCGCCGCGAGCATCTTCCCCAGGATCCCCCGATTTCCGAACCCTCCAGGTATCAATATGCCGTCAGCCTCCTCAAGTTCTTCCGTCACTCCATGCTCCTGGATGATTTCAGAATCGACAAAACAGAGGTCGACTTTAGTATCCTTTTCCGCCCCCGAATGGTGGAATGCCTCCAAATGGCTTATGTAGGAGTCTGCCAGATGGGTGTACTTTCCCACGCATGCAATATTCACGGTCCTACTGGGGTGAAGGATTCTTTCGAGCAGCTTCTTCCAATCCCGTAGGTCCTCCGACCCCCCTTCGATTCCTAGCCTCTTTATCATGAAGTCTGTCAACCCTTGTTCGTCGAGTATCAGAGGAACTTCATAGATCGACTTTGCGTCGGGAGCGGAGATCACCGCTTCTAGCGGAACGTCGCAGAACAGTGATATCTTCCTCTTTATCGAGTATTCGAGGGCTTGCTTCGCCCTCGCAACAATGATGTCCGGCTGGATACCAATCGACCTGAGTTCCTTCACGGAATGCTGGGTCGGCTTCGTTTTCTGCTCACCGACCGTTCCTAGCACTGGCACGAGTGTGGTATGCATGAACAGACAGTTTTCTCCTCTACCAAGCTCGGTGTTCATTTGTCTTACGGCTTCGAGGAATGGCATCGACTCGATGTCACCGACAGTACCACCGAGTTCTACGATGCAGACGTCCGCGCCAGTCGCCTCAGCTACGCCTCGTATCTCGTTCTTGATCTCGTTGGTGATATGGGGGATTATCTGAACCGTCTTTCCCAGATATTCGCCCATACGCTCCTTCTCTATGACGGCCCGGTACACCTTTCCGGTCGTGATATTATGATTGCTCGTTAGGTTCACATCGAGGAAACGTTCGTAGTTGCCGAGGTCCAGATCTACCTCTCCGCCGTCCTCGAGAACGAAAACCTCGCCGTGCTCGAACGGATTCATCGTTCCGGCGTCAATGTTCAGATACGGATCGATCTTTATGGCAGTGACCTTCAGGCCCCTGGACTTCAGAAGGCGACCGACGGATGAGGCAGTAATGCCCTTCCCAAGTCCCGATAGAACGCCACCCGTGACAAAAACATATTTCATCGTTTCACGGGATTGCTCGATTGCGTTCTGGAGTATTTATTGTTTCGCGTTTGGGTTCTGAAGAAGTGTCCAGAAAGCTAAAGATTCTCACCTATCGCTAACAGGACGTGGTAGAAAAAAAGACGCTATGACGTTCGATGTGCTTTTGGTGCTTGGGATCCCGCGGAATGGTGAAGGAGGGGCAGTGCTGCCCCCCCTTGCGTAGGAGGTGATCCATCTGCAGGTTCCCCTACAGATACCTTGTTACGACTTAGCCCTCCTTGCCGAATCTCAGTTCGAGCACCCCAAAAAGAGGTGTCCTTACTGAAACCCAACTCGGGTGGCTTGACGGGCGGTGTGTGCAAGGAGCAGGGGCATATTCACCGCGGAATGTTGATCCGCGATTACTACGGAATCCAGCTTC
>JAJRAG010000128.1 GCA_028682925.1 Methanomassiliicoccales archaeon | reverse complement strand
TTTTAATAGTGTACCTAGCATCAATCATCCCCGGGATGGGCTCGACTTTGATTTATTGCACTAAATGTGGTATGAAGAACAGATTCGGAGACTTGTACTGCTTGTCTTGCGGAAGCCCGATTGGCAGAGGTTCAAATGCGAGTCAGGACTGGCAGAAGAGTGCTCGGTCAAAACCCATCGGACAACAAGTCAATACTGCTGAAACAAAGATCGTGACGGAATTCGGTCAGACTGGAAATAGTATTGATGGAGAGCTCAGGAAGGCAGGCGAAGGTTTTGGCGAGGGATTGGAAAGAACCGGGAAACGCGCCTCGGACTGGTATGACCGAACAACTGGCATCTTCGGTCCGATGATATCCGCGCTATTCGGTCTCCTATTGCTCGTTCTTGCGGTTCTCTGCATAATGATACTTGCAGAGGAAAGGCGGGTCTGGGTCGATCTGACGGACTTCGTGCTGACGTATCTGCCCTTGTTCTTCATGCTCGGTCTTCTTGGTTCTTACTCGACTTACTTCTCAAGAAAGTACCACTCGCGATTCAAATGGGCAATGCCCATTACAGCTGCGGTTTCAATAACCGCAGCCTTCTGGATCGTCGCAAGGATCATGGCCATCATCGATCAGAGTCTGGAGATCCCATATATCGGGACGATCTATCCTTGGATCGATCTTCTTCTGCCTGTGATCTTCGTATTGGTTGTCGCTGTCGGGTATCTAGGATTGACCTTGATAGAGGCGACACGAAACAAGATGATCAGATGAGAAGCGAAGGACCGGAAAAGGAATCCTCAACGGCATCGAGTCACCATTGATTTTATCTAGTCGGGCGTCAGAATGACGGGCGTGAGTCTTCCAGAGAAACCCGTTTCGCGCGAACGCTACTGGGAGATTGATTTCCTCCGAGGAACGGCAGTTACGATGATGATTGTCTTCCATATCATTTTCGATTTGAATTTTCTTGGAATCTACAGAATCCAGGTCTACTCAGGTTGGCTTGGTCTGTTTGCTTACTCGATTGGGACATTGTTCTTGCTGCTCGTGGGCGTGTCATTGACCCTGAGCTTCCGAAGAGCAAAGAAGCATCTGGACAGAATCCAGCTAAGGTGGAAGTATCTGAAACGAGGGTTGATGATTTTCGGTCTCGGTCTGGTCATAACGGCTGTCACTCTCATATACCCAGGAAGGGGCTTCGTAATATTCGGGGTCCTTCACTGCATAGGTCTCTCGATCATTCTATCCTATCCCCTCCTTCCTTACAGACGGCTGAATCTCCTGTTTGGAGGTACAATTGTGATTGCAGGCGCAATCATATCATGGTACACTTTCGCCACACCAACGTTCGTTTGGTTGGGATTCGTCCCTCCCGACTTCTATTCGATCGACTACTTTCCTTTGCTTCCTTGGTTCGGAGTTGTGTTGATAGGAGTCTCATTGGGTAACACGCTGTATCAGAATCATAGAGGCATGATCGGAGAAGGATCCATCAAGAGGATTTTGCCAGTGCGGTCTTTTTGTTATTTGGGTCGCCACTCCCTTGTCATATACCTATTGCATCAGCCGATCATACTTGCACTCCTTTCTCCGTTTGCCTCTTCGATCTGGTCACTTACTCCGTGAAGCTCCGATTTCCGATCTCGCGCATCATGATGGACTCCTTCGGAGCGTAGGAGGAAAGTGAAAAAAGCAATCACTCCGATATATGCGCCGATGATGGTGGTGAGAGAATAGCAAATCCTAAGATCGAAAGCAGAGATGCGGCGAATCTAGCCTATATCGAGCATGTGGGGCCGTATGGCGAGGTTCCCTGGGGAGAGTATATTCCTCGACTATATGGATGGGCCAAGGAGCAAGAAGTAATGCCCGGATTCTATCCGATGGGAATATACTATGACAATCCGGATACGACCTCTCCGAGTAATTGCCGAAGCGATATCGCAATTACATTCAAAGGAGATGCGAAAGAAGGGACTGGCGTCAAGACGAAGAAGATACCTGCGATGAAGGTGGCCACAGTATCTCACAAGGGGCCAGGAAGCGAATTCAAGAACACGTATGCGAAATTGATGACATGGATCGAAGAAAAGGGCTACAAAGAGTCTGGTCCTCCAATGGAGATCTACTCAAAAAAGCCTGAGGTCGTCGATGGCGTAACAATCCTCTACGCCAAGGTGATGATACCGGTCAAGAAGAAGTAGCTGGCAATGGAAATCCGTGTGATTTGCAATGGGACGTAGGACGGACATCACTACCTCCTTGATAAAGAGCACGTTCAATCAGCGATTTCTCATGGCCAGATTAACGAAGGTCCCCTTCTTCGGGAAATTGGTCATCTACGCCTTCTTCGACAAGGACGACATGATCTACTTGCCAAAGGACGACGTCGCGCTTGGGTCGCTGGATAAATCCAGAACGATCGCAATGAATGTCGTCGCCAATCCTCATAACATGGTCCTGCCATCGCGTGTCGTTGAGCACTTCATCAATGAGTCGAGATACATCTTCCTCATGGATCGATGCATATGTAGAAACGCAAACGAGTGCCAAGACTACCCTGAGGAGTTGGGCTGCATCTTTCTAGGCAGAGGGGTCGTGAGGATCCCTAAGAATATGGGGAGAATTGTCACCAAGGATGAGGCACTGGAGCATCTGAAGAGGGCGCGGGAGGCTGGGCTCGTCCACCTGATCGGGAGAAACAAAATAGACAGCATATGGCTAGACACTGGCCCCAAGGAGGACCTCCTTTCCATCTGCAACTGCTGCCCATGCTGTTGTCTTTGGAAGATGATCCCCTACATATCTTCTGAGGTGCGTGATGGGATCAATCGAATGCCTGGCGTCGAGGTGAGGGTGAATCCTGATGCGTGCAAGGGTTGCGGGGCTTGCATCGAAGACCATACGTGTTTCGTGAAAGCTCTTTCCGTTTTGGATGGGAAATCCCGAATAGATCAATCGTTGTGCAAGGGGTGCGGACGTTGCGTGACAGTGTGTCGCCACAAAGCAATCGAGCTGAGGATCGTTGATTCCGCGTTCCTAGAGAAATCCATCAAGAGAATCGATCCTCTTGTAGATGTCAGGATAGAATGAGGGCCGACGGTCATCCTCTCCCCGGATAAACGAGTCATTAGAAGCTTAGGATGTGGAGATCAGGAAACGCAGACTCTGGTTTGATGAGAATCATGTTCCATTCGTCCTCGACGGAGAGGCGATATCCTTCTCGAAGTCCGTAGTCGGAACCCTCTGTCTCCCCCACCGGGTTGACGAATCGGGGCGGGTGTAGATACACTTAAGCGTTTCAACTCCCAAGTCCATCCTCATGGATACACGGGTCTCGTCGAATCTGGATGTTTTGCTCGACAGCATTCTTCTTGGGTGATCACTGCATGAAATGGGTAGATGATATGGTTGCTGTGGGGAACTGGGCCGACGCCCGCGATGTCGATGGTCTTAGGAGCGAGGGAGTCGATTTCATAGTCGATGCTAGGGCGTTGTTCACTCAGAGTCTCTTGCGGTTCGACAAGGTTCCTTTGGTCAAAGAGGTTCTTAGGGCCGCCAACCTACTAGTGGCACTCTCCAGTCTCAAGCCTAAGGTTATGATTCGTTGCTACCATGGAAGGGATAGGTCACCGTTTGTCGCAATGATCTATGTCAGCAAGAAATATGACATGACGTACAAGGACGCATACGATTTCGTGAGACAAAGGGTGCCTAGGACCGTATATCATTGGGACTGGGTCAAGATGTTAGGATCTTGAGTCAAGCGAAGACTTGTTGAACCTTGATGTGACTGCCTCGGGTCCAGATTCTGCCAGGACAGAGAATCATCTGAAGTATGCTAGGACTTTGTCGCTTAGTACATAGCGGAGCCTGGGTCCGACCAAATAGATTGGAGCGTAGCCGAAGATGTCTTGCTTTATGATGTCGTAGATCACCACTGAGTAGTACTTCTTCTTGATCTTCCTGAGCTCCGCGTCCGATTCTTCCTTATCGAAAATCATCTTCTTCTCGGACCATGCATCCAGTGTGCCTAGGACTTCCTCCCTTAGTTGCTTGATACGCATGCGGAGCAACCCGGCCGCCATCCTCCTGCTCATCACCCCCTGGAAATGCCGCATTATCATTAGTTGCGCTATGAGAACGAAGATTAGGATCAGGAAGCCGACACCTTCCAGCACATGCGATGTTTTGAATATCTTCAACAAAGTGAACCCAGGGAGGAAGATTGCGCCCAACGCAAGAATCGTGCTGAACGTCATCAAGGCTACAATGAACATCATCAGTATCATGAAGGCCGTCCTTCCCTTTGATTGCGCTTCGCCCATCTTCCCTTTGTAGGAGGTGGCGATTCTCGTTATGCCCTGAGCTTGGGGTTCGAGGACGATCATCAGGGCATAGAATAGTAAGATGAACGCGATCTGTCCCAGCACGATCACAGCCAATTGCTCCTCGATCATATGGGACAGGAATCCTAGGTAAAGGGCGAAGAACACGCCCAATCCGAATATCACAGAGAAGCCTAGTGTCAAGGGCACCATGCCACCTAGGAATACCGTGAGTCCTATTTCGACAGCCAGGCGTTTCTTCTTCCAGAGAAGCCTGATAGCAAGCCATCTGTCGTCCCTGTCCATGTTTCGTAGTATGCCCTTCTCTTCCGGTCTGATCCGTTTGGTCGTCGTTGGTATGAGGATGATCACGAAGTTGTACGAATAAAGGAGAAGGCCAACGATCAGCCAGAGGAGGAAGACATGACTTTGCTGAAGAATCAAGACAACTGTGATGGCTATGAGAATGACTGCAAGAAGGTGTCCCTGATAGTCTGGTCTATGCGATACGCTCAACTTTTGGAGCATCGTTTCCTCGGAAGCTATCTCATCCGCGACTTCCTTTCTGAAAGCGGCGATGTTCTCAGTTGTTAGGTCTGTTCCGTCGCTCGCTTTCAAGGCTATTCCACCTCTGTAGGTGAAGAGAGCAACGCCTTCTAAACGTTGCCATGTGACTAGCATTCTTCATTGATGGATTCTTGAGGATTCTGGAAGCTCTTTCATCTGACCTAGTCACCTTGTCACAGGAGAAAATGCAAAAAGATATTTAGACCGTGTTGGGTTAGTCTCCTCGGTCTTGGAATGGAGAAGAAAGAGAAGATGGCCTCGGTCTTGCGTCTGGTTGGTGGCAAACCAGAGAATGTGGAGAAGATAGTTGACGAGTTGGACAAGTTTCTGGGTAATCTGAATGCCGAACTTGAGGATTGGAAGATTTCTATGGAAGAGTACGGCGACGGAACGCGGGTTTTCGCCAGGTTTCAGATTCTGATCAGGAAGTAGGTGCATCCTTTGTCCGGTCCCGAGAACGATGAAGTTGATGAGAAGGGTGACGCTGCGAAAGAGAAGGAATGCGATCGCGCCCTCATGTGCCCGGAGGAATGGGTGGATCCGGCAGGTCGGACGGTCATCCACGAATACCATAAGGAAGGTCTTCCTGGGCACATGGCTAGAATAGAATCCGACCTCGATTCTTTTGAACAATACTGGAGAAAAAAAGGTGCCATCAACGTCAACAGCGAATATCACAAGGAGGGAGCTCCTTACGCGGAGAGGCCGTCTAATTGGGACGG
This sequence comes from Methanomassiliicoccales archaeon, assembly GCA_028682925.1. GTDB lineage: Archaea > Thermoplasmatota > Thermoplasmata > Methanomassiliicoccales > JACIVX01 > JAJRAG01. The sequence goes on along the minus strand of JAJRAG010000128.1, from coordinate 2,945 downwards.
TCATCGGCCCCGATTGGGAGAGATTCCACAGGAATTGGCCGAGGAGAAGGGCCAGGTCGGGTCGGACAGAGGGGGAAAGGTCAGTGCCTTTGGTACAGATGAGGACAAAAGGGGCGGGTCGGAGGGGGTTGTTCCCACGCCCGAGAAGAAAGGGACCGGAAGGCCCCCCGGTCGTATCGAGCGTCCTATCGATCTGAGCACTCTAGAGATTATCACATATGCACTGTTCAGGGTCGTCTTTGGCGGCGGAGTGAAGATCCCCATCAAACGCGAGGGGATGGTCGACGTTGACATCACGGTGAAAGGCAAAGAGGTCACGGTGAATAGTAATCAGTTGTATTTCACTCTCCCTGAATTGGCGGTCTGGCACATCGTCTACACGCACAAGGGCAAGCCGGTGATCGAATTTGGACGGGGGGTCAAAAAGGGCATGAAGATTCATCGCTTGCGTGCACTGCTCTTGGTGTTTGAGTTCTGGATGGGCAGTCGGAGGGGAAAACCAGTTCAAGCTCCCCCGCTCGCGGAACATGACGGGGTTCGCGAGCAAGGAGACCGAGCCCGATGAGCGATGATGCTGAAGGCCAGCATATTCGAGCTCACCGCGAATTCTTCAGGAGCGTATTGGAGGGAGTCTACAAGGTAATGGCGGAGAGATTCCGACTCTCTGATGTCACAATAAGACCAATCGGTTCTGGGGGCTCCCGACTGTCGATTCCTGTGGTGATCCAGGGATCGAATGAGAAAGGTCAAAAAGTCCGCTATTTCGGCAAGATCATGGGCAGCAGCGACCTTCTGACCGCGCGCACCATTCAGTTCTTCAAGAACGTTTTTCTGCAGGTGAACTCGATGGATCCCATGTTCGAAGTCACCAAGTCTGCCGAGGACATGGCGAGGCACCAGCACGAGATGCTCGTGGCGATAAACAAACTTGGCATTCCGACGGCAAAACCCTATGGATTCTATCCCCTGAATGCGGATATCTGGTTGTTGGTGGCTGAGTACCTTGACGCTCACCCGATCTCTTCGATCGAGGATCTCTCGTCAGAGAATTTGGACGCAGTATTCGGGTACCTGAAGCGGATGCACGACAACGATATCTTTCATGGAGACATAAAACCCGATAACCTCATGTTCGGGGATGTGGTGTACATCGTAGACGTGGGCCATTTCATGAAGGACGTACCCACGGCCCAGAAGAAAGCATACGATCTGGCTTGCCAGATAGCCTCATTTTTGGAATACTTGCCTCCAGGTGAAATAATCAGCATAGCCAGAAGACATTACTCTGGGAAGGAGTTGCGAGCCGCCGCCGATTATATCGATCTCGTTCAGAGCCGCATGGACATCAATTTCGATGACGAGACAAAGAAAAGCTTGCTCCGCCTCATGAGGAGCAAGATAGGGTTGCGAGGATCGAAGAAGAACCTCGGTCGATCTTAGTCGTTCTTTGGGGCTTTTGTCCTCTTGATCAGGGCGGTGGCATGGATCTCCACACGTATTCCTTCCTTGGTCTCCTCAATGGAGAATTTCCACTGTTCGAGAGTCGCTTGCATATCCCTGAACATCTTCTTAAGATCTCGACCCTTTTCATCCAATACTTCTTTGATATCTTTTTCAGCCATGATAATCCAACCTTTGAGTGAAATCAATGAGAACTGATGATAGATAAAGATTGGCATAATTGCCAGTTCAGATAGATGCCAGCCTTGTAGAAAAACACTGGCAATGGAATGACAATTGTGACGATCATGCAAAACTCCGTGACCATATCCACCTGACGGTCTGTCTCCGCACCATGGGTATCTCAAGAATCGTCAAGCACAGGATTTAAGCCGTCTGTAGACTTTGGTCGCTGTGGGGGGAACACATCAGAAAGGCCGCCGCCTTGCTATGCTCTTTGCTACTTTTTTCAGTGGTGGTCACTAGTTGCTTCGGTGACAGCGATCTCATGGGTCTGGCTCTTGACTCAAAGGTTGAGGCAAGTGAGTTTCCTCACAATGTATTTTCCAACCTTTTTCTCTCATTGGATAACAGACTATCGGCCCTGAGCAATTTCTCCGCGATTCCCGGCCCTGATTTCGTGGATCTATCTTGGAGCGTCGACTATGATGTAGATCCGCCCATCATCTCCTTCTACATCTTCCGAGTCTTCATCACCAATGACTTGGATGAGGATACGAGTCCGCCAACCTTCGCAGTCAATGGTAGCACGTTCCATTTCCGGGACATCGACGTTGTTCCAGGGACCAAGTATCTTTACATCATTCAGGCGGTGAACAAAGAAGGGCGGGGGTTCATGAGCATACCTGTTTGGGCTGTGCCCGGCGCTACGATCCCTAGTCAGCCATCGAATCTGAGGGCGGAATCAGGGGGGCATCAGCTGAACCTAACGTGGGAGCCCCCATCCCAACTGGGAGGAACCAATCCTTCAGAATACATACTATACCGAGGCGATAGGTCAGACAATTTGACGTTCCTCAGTGCGACGTCCTTCCTGGGTATGGGAAGGTTTACAGATATGGATCTAATCAACGGTCAGGATTACTACTACGCTGTCGCTGTCCGCAACTATTTCGGCGAGAGTCTGCGGTCGGATACAACACATGCCAGACCATTCTGGGCGCCCAGGAATTTGACGGCGAATCCCAGAGTTGCAGAGACTTGCGGTCCGGTGAACGTGAATCTTACATGGGAGAATCCATCAGAGAACTACTCCGATTTGGCGTTCTACAGGATATATGGCATGAGCGAACTGATCACGGTCGACAGGGAGAACACCAGCGTTTCTGGATTGACTGACTATGGTTGGGGAGGTTGGAACTTCCGGGTGTCGGCCGTCTACGAGGATGGCACGGAGGTGTTCTCCAATATCGCCTACGTTTTCGGTCCGTATTGCGAAGGATACGGTGGCTCGTGTCCCATTTGCCCCTTCCTCGTAATCAGTC
>JAJRAG010000127.1 GCA_028682925.1 Methanomassiliicoccales archaeon | reverse complement strand
CCTCGGGACCTAGATTACCTGGAAATCGACTACGGATGGATGATTCGCTCGGTCATTAGGCACAGGGATCTCGAAGGATTCAAGCCGTTCAAGGACTGGGACAGATACCCACTGACCGCTGTCTTCTCCGTTAGAGGATGCACAATGGACTGTGCTGTCTGCGGGGGATCGTGCTCGGCGATACAGGGTTTCATCTCGCGTGATCGACCTGCCTTCCGGAGCCCTGAGAGGCTGGCTGAAGACATCAGCAACATTGAATCCTATCTGGAGGCCCCGACATTCGTCGTCGGAGACCTTAGGCAGGGAGGACGTGGCTATGCTGAGAGGTTCTTCAAAGAAGCGAAACGGCTGAGGATCAAGAATCACGTCGTGCTTGAGATATTCACCCCGGCCGAGGAAGACTTCTATCGATTGGCCTCCCGGTCCATCGAACGCTATTCCATGCAGTTCTCACCGGACTCCCACGACGAGGATGTAAGGAGAGCGCTTGGACGCGAATTCGACACTGAATCGATCGGTAGGACGGTGCGATACGCACTCGAACATGATTGTCGGCGATTTGACATGTTCTTCATGATAGGTCTTCCGAAGCAGACCCAGGAATCAGCGATTGCAAGTGCGGACTATGTCAGATCTCTCTACTCTCAGCTCGAAAACGATGGACGTCTTTCAGTGTACGTCTCTCCGCTCGCACCGTTCATCGATCCCGGAAGCAGGGTCTTCGAAAACCCCAGCCAATATGGTTACACTCTATTCGCAAGGACGCTGGAGGAGCACCGATCCAGACTGATCAACCCGAGCTGGAAGTACGTTCTATCCTATGAGACCGCATGGATGAACCGGGACGACATTGTGGATTCCTCCTACGAATGCGCTGATCGCTTCAATCAAGTAAGGTTCGAAATAGGATCGATCGATGAAGATGACTTGACGTCCAGGAAACAGAGGACGGAGATGTCCCGAGTTCTGATGATGGAGATTGACAGAATCGTCTCGCTTGGCGATTCTGTTTTGCAGAAGAACGAGCTGGACGCCCTGAAGGATAGGGCAGACAATCTGATGGAGTCGACGATTTGCGAGAAGCGCGATCTGGAATGGGACGCTCCGAATCTGTTCAGGAGCTTTCCTCGGGCCATCTCCGGTCTCTTGCGCTCGAAGCGATCCTGACTTGCGCGTCGTGCAATCTGTCTCATGTGGTGAGATACAGGAAACACTCTGTATGATGCATCGAATACTGCTGCGTCCTCAACCTTTTTCTCCCAATTCCTCGGATCGCTTCGCGGCAGCGTAGACGGCTTTTATGAATGCACCCCTGACACCAGACTCCTCGAGGACCTTCAGTCCTGCTATGGTCGTCCCTGCTGGTGACGCGACAACATCCTTGAGCTCTCCAGGATGTTTCTTCGTCTCTAGAACGGTCTTGGCAGAGCCAAGTACCGTCTGTGCTGCGAGGGCTATTGAAATGTCCCTCGGCAATCCTGCCATGACGCCCCCATCCGCAAGTGCTTCTATGACGACATATATAAAGGCCGGTCCGCTTCCACTCAGTCCAGTGACCGCATCAAGCAGCTTCTCCTCGAGGCAAAATGCTACCCCCACCGATTCCAGGATCTTCTGAACCGAGATCTTATCCTCGTTCTTCGCGAACTTGCCGAGGGCAAATCCCGCCGCCGTCGCACCTACCAGACAGGGGTGGTTCGGCATGACCCTTATGACCCTGACACCCCAATTCAGTCGAGATTCAATTTGATGTATCCTGATTCCCGCCGCAATTGATATCACGAGATGGTCAGCTGTCAGATGTGGCTTGAGCCCGTCGAGTACAGGACCGAGATGCTGAGGCTTCACAGAGAGGACTATCACTGGCGCAGATCGAACCGCGCGGACGTTGTCTTCGGTGACTTCTATACCAATTGTCCGGGAGATGAACTCTCTGCGCTCCGGTATGATCTCGCTAGCGATGATGTCTTCCTTGGTCGCGACTCCGGCTGAGATTATTCCGTTCATGAGCGCTTCGGCCATGTTCCCGGCCCCGACGAATGCTATCTTCTTGCTCATCCTTCCACCTCTATGTGCCACGCTTTGTCAGTGACTAGCCTCCATTGTGGCCTCTGTATATAAAGTGCTCTGAGTTCCATTCAATCGATCGGATTCATCCAGCATCTCCAATCGGTCAAGCATTATTCAAATTCCCATCTCATTCCGACTCGTTATTCACCCAACATCTTGAGGACCTCTCGCATGAAGGCGGGCAAATCCGCCGGTCGCCTCGAAGTGATCAGGTTCCTGTGAACAACGACCTCCTCGTCCTTGAACCTCGCTCCCGCGTTGATGAGATCGTCCTTAATCGCCGACACTGACGTGACCTTCATCCCTTTCAAGATGCCTGCTGAGATGAGTACCGATCCTCCATGGCAAATCGAGGCGACAAGCTTGCCACTCTCGAACATGTCCCTTACGAATTCATTGACTGGAGGGTGACGTCTCAGCTTGTCCGGGGCCCAGCCCCCAGGTATGATAACGCCATGGAATTCTTCCGGTCTGGCTGCCGAGATCGGCAAGTTCACCTTCACTTCGTAGCCATGCTTGCTGAAGTACGCATCATTGCTGCCCGTACCGACCACGATTGGCTCATGACCTGCCTCCCTCAGTCTCAGGAAGGGATACCAAAGTTCTAGGTCCTCGTAGTCATTCTCTGCCAAGACTGCAATCCTCTTGATCATAGTAGCACCATCATTTTTTCATTAGACGAGGTTGTCTATATCGTTATTGTTCCTCACCGCAAAATCACGATGGGATTCGAGCGCTGAGAAACGGAACAAAAATCATCATCGGTCTTCGGCAAGTCCAGCTATTCATGTGGAATCTCCCACTATAATCCCTGGAAGATTTATATAACGGCAGTATATTGGAGCCCTGATGCTGCTTGAGAAGTATCTGCCTATCGCCATCTTCGCCTTGGTCACGATACTTTTTCCAGTGCTTGCATTCTACATTTCACGCTTGTTCCGTCCCACCAAGAGGACCTCACTCAAGCACCTGACCTATGAGTGTGGTGAGGAACCTATCGGAGAAGCTAAGATACAGTTCCATTTCCAATATTACATGTTCGCGATAATATTCGTCATATTCGACATAATCATTGTCTTCTTGATGATCTGGGCTCTTGCCTTTTCTGATCTATCCGTTATGGCAAAGACATACATGGGCGTTTTCCTTGCGATTCTGTTGGTTGGAGTCGCTTACGCATTGAAGAAGGAGGAAGTGATCTGGATCTGAGTCTTGCGCCAAATGCGATCGCGATGAGCGCGAAGGAATTCATGAGGTGGTCTTCCGGTGTTTTCGATGAGATCATGCGAACCTCTGGAGTTAAGAGGGCGGTCGATAAGGTCACCGTCCCGATCTGGAGCTGGGCGCTAAGGAACTCGTTGTTTCCGCTTCACTTCGGAGTTGCATGCTGCGCGCTCGAGATGGCCGCGGCGTCGGCCGCGAGGTTCGATGCTGAACGCTTCGGTATCGTGTATCGTTCATCGCCGCGTCAGTGTGACGTTCTGCTGGTGAACGGCTGGGTGACCACAAAGCTGAGGCCGGATCTCAGAAGATTGTATGAGCAGATGCCTGAGCCAAAGTGGGTCGTGGCGATGGGAGAGTGTGCGATCTCTGGCGGTCCATGGTACGACTCATATAATGTGGTCCAGGGAGTGGACACGTTCATCCCAGTTGACATCTACATCCCGGGCTGTCCTCCAAGGCCGGAGGCTATGCTGGATGGATTCATGCTGCTTCAAGAGAAGATCAGGACGGAGACGAAGGGCATGTTCCTGGAAGATTGAGGTGATCAACTGGAGAAAGATGTGCCGATGGGGGGACTGACTGAGGAGGACGTTGTCGAGGCGGTGAAGAAGACTCTCCCTGAAGGCGTCACCATAGGTGTCATCGGTCCAAGGAGGATCACCGCTCGATCGACAAGGTCTGTTTTGTTCAAACTCTGTGAGCATCTAAAGAACCAACTCGGCTTCGAACATGTGTCCTGCGTTTCCGGTGTTGACAGACTTGATCATATGGAGGTAGTTTATCACATTTCATCATACGCCAACCAGTGCGTCATCGAGATCACGGTCGACATTCCCAACGATAATCCAGAAGTGGACTCAATCGCGCCCCTCTGGGGCGGCGCGAACTGGCATGAAAGAGAAGCATGCGAGTTGTTCGGCATTCGATTCCGGAACCATCCGAAGATGGAGAGGCTACTGTTGCCCTCTGATTTCACATACTATCCGTTCAGGAAGGAAATCAAATTGAGGGGGCGATGATCTGGCCGAAATGTGGATAAACATGGGGCCTCAGCATCCTATGACCCACGGTCTCTGGAACCTAAGGGTCAAGGTAGATGGTGAAACGATAGTGGATGCTGAGCCGGTCATCGGCTATCTCCACCGAGGGTGGGAGAAGTTGACAGAGAATCGCGTCTATCCACAGATCATTCCGATGTCGGATCGTCTATGTTATGGTTCCTCGATGACTTGGAGTCATCTCTATTGCCTGACGATAGAGAATCTTATGGGTGTTCAGGTTCCAGAAAGGGCGGAATACATACGCGTCATAGTTCTCGAGCTTCAGAGAATAGCCTCCCACTTGATGTGGCTTGCAGCATATGGGACGGATCTTGGTCTACTGACCGCCTTCGTCTACTGCATGAGGGAGAGGGAGCTCTTCCTCGATCTCCTTCAGGGTGTTACCGGAGCGAGGATGACCTACAATTATCCCAGGATTGGCGGAGTGAGGAATGACCTTCCACCGGATTTCGAGAGGGATTGCCTGAGAGTGCTCGACTACTTTGAGAAGAAGATCGACGAGTACGAGGAGATCTTCGACGGCAGCGACATTTTCCTGATGAGGACACAAGACGTGGGTATCCTCAAACCCTCTGATGGTGTGAATCTAGGCGTCACTGGCCCGGCCCTGAGAGGTAGTGATGTGAAGATCGATCTTCGCAAGCACGACCCATACTCCGTATATGACGAACTGGACTGGAGTATATGCACTCATCCGGATTGTGATTGCTATGCCAGATATAGGGTCCGGATGGACGAAATGAGGAT
>JAJRAG010000018.1 GCA_028682925.1 Methanomassiliicoccales archaeon | reverse complement strand
TGGACGTGACTCGCATGAACCGGATACTCAACGTATCCAGGGAGGACCTCATGGTCACGACCGAATGCGGCGTCGTGTTCGCCGATTTGAACGCTCACCTTAGAAAATTCGGCCTGTTCTTTCCACCGGATCCCGCAAGCGGAGAGATTTGCACCATAGGAGGAATGGTCGCTGCCAATGCAAGTGGGATGAGGGCTGTCAAGTATGGTGTCACAGGCGACTATTTGCTGGGTCTTAAGGTCGTACTTCCAGATGGAAGAATTCTGGAAGTCGGCACGAAGGCCAGGAAATCCGCTTCAGGCTATGACCTTGTTCATCTCTTCAATCGATCCGAGGGAACCCTCGGTGTGATCGTGGAAATCACATTGAAATTGAAGGCAGTGCCTCGCGTCACGCTGGGTGCGAGGGCGAAATACAGCAGTGTTCAGGCTGCTGGCTCGACCGTTGCGAAAACGATAGCTTCCGGCGTCGTTCCCGCAGCCATCGAACTACTGGACTCAATCGCTCTTCAGGTAATGAGGGAAGAAGCTCATGTCGAACTTCCACCAGCCGAGGCGATGCTGTTTCTTGAGTTCGACGGCGATGATAGATCCGAAGTGAACAAAGCGCTGAAACGATTCACAAAGATAGCCTTGGAGGAGGGCTGCGATGGCATCGACGTTGCGAAAGGTCCGACCGAGTTCGAGACGATGTGGATGGCCAGAAAGAGACTGTTCGCGACCTTCACCAGGCTCAAGCCCTCCCCGATAGCTACGGACATAGTAGTCCCTCTCTCCGGAATCCCGGCCGCCCTCAAGGCGATCCAGGATATCGGCAACAGGAACGACATAAAGATCTCGACTTACGGTCACGCTGGGGACGGGAATCTCCATTCATTGCTACTTGCGGACCATCGTATCCCTGGAGAGTCGGAGAGAGCTCACAAGGCTCATGACGAGATCAACGAGATGGCCATGCAGCTCAGCGGAACGATCACCGGAGAGCATGGCATCGGACTTGAGAAGAAGAAGTTGCTCTCCAAGGAACATGGATTGGTCGGCGTCGAGATCATGAAAAGGATCAAGTCGGCCCTGGATCCGAACGGCATCATGAACCCTGACAAGATCTTCGAGGTGTGAACATGACAACCTACAGGCGCCTGGAGAAGTACTACGAGCCTCTTGAGTACTGCATAAGATGTGGTTTCTGCAAGGCGAATTGCCCTTCCTTCAAGCAGATCGGGTGGGACTCGGCGTCGGCGCGTGGTAGGATGACAGCGATCAAGGCGATGATGAGAGGAGAGATTGACCCGGACGAGGGTTTTGCTAAGAGGCTTTTCACTTGCACAACCTGCGGCGACTGTGAGCTGCACTGCCCCCCAGGTGTGAAGACCGTGGAAGCGATCGAGGCTGCGAGGGCCGAGCTCGTGGATAGGGGTCTTGGCTCAGAAAAACACAAGAAGATACTTCAGAGGATCAGGGAGGAGCACAATCCGTACGGTGAGAAGAACGCCGACAAGAATAGGTTCAGGAGAGACGCGGAGGGCGCGGACGTCCTGTATTTCATGGGATGCACCGCTCCGTTCAGAAGTCCGAACACGGTCATTGCCACGATGGACATACTTGATGCCGCTGGTGTCAAGTACAAGGTCATCGGCGAGGACGAGTGGTGTTGTGGTTCCGTTCTCAGAAGGACTGGATTTGTGGATGAGGCGGAGAAGCTCAGAGAGCATAACGTTGAGCAGTTCAAGAGATCTGGAGTGAAGACTGTCGTCACATCTTGCGCAGGATGCTTCAGGGCAATTAAGAAGGAGTACGGCATCGAGGACATCGAGATCCTACACATAACCCAGTATGTTGACAAGCTCATTGACGAAGGCCTGCTGAAGTTGAGGAAGAGCAGAGAGAAGGTGACGTACCACGATCCCTGTCATCTCGGCAAGCATATGGGCGTTTACGACGCTCCGAGGAATGTCCTCAGGAAGGTCGCTACTCTCGTCGAAATGGAACATTGCAGAGAGAACTCGATGTGTTGTGGTGCCGGTGGAGGGGTCAAGTCAGCTTATGGTGAGACAGCCACCGGCGTCGGTGCAACGAGGATGGACGAAGCGAAGATCACCGGAGCGAAGCTCGTAGTCACGCCCTGTCCATTCTGCAAGACCAACCTTTCCGATTCCTCGAAGTGCCTCCCGGTCGTGGATTTCGCGGAATATGTCGCTTCGAAGCTTAAGAAAGGTGAGTAAACAGGGTCAAGAATATTGCAGATTCGGACCAATTTCAATTTCTTTTTGTGCCTTTCCCGTCTTTATCATCCAGACGTATTGTTTCCCATGACATTTCCTGCCAATTTATCCACCCGAATCATGTAATGTCGAAACATTCTTAAGTGTCGAATTGGATTAGGAGGTCAGGAGGAATAACATGGCCAAAGCATTTGTTCTGATGAAGACAGGAGGGCCTGACGGCCTCAAAATGATGAACTATCCCACACCGAAGGCTAAGCCTGGCGCAGTCGTGGCCGATGTGAAGCTCTGTGGTGTTTGCGGTACAGATACCCACATTATCTATGGAAGATTGCCAGTACCCATACCGCAGCTTCTCGGACATGAGTGGTTCGGATCTATCAGAGAACTTGGAAAAGGTGTCAAGGAAGACTACACTGGAAAACCCCTTGAAGAGGGCGACCTTATCGCCACTTGCCTGGGCAAGTGCGGCAAGTGCTGGTTCTGCCACAACCTACCTGGAAGAGAGAGCCTATGCCAGAACCTAGAGGTTGTCGGAATAAGCCCGCATAAAGCCGATGAACCGCCACACTTCTGGGGAGCATTCGCCGAACACGTCTACATCCCAGAGATTCTGCCTATATTCAAGTTCCCGAAAGGCCTCACTGAGAAGGAAATGGTCTTGATTGAGCCGGTTGCTGTAGCCACGAGAGCCTTCAAGAGAGCGCAGTCTGGTGGGACGGATTGTGCATACGCTGGGGAGGGAGTTGACCCGTCGCAGACGGTGGTAATACAGGGACTTGGACCAATTGGTCAATGCCACACAGTTGTGAACAATGTCTATGGGATGAACAACATCATCGGCATCGACATCGTTCCAAGCAGGCTCGAACAGGCGAAGAAGATGGGTGCGAAAGACCTGATCAACATAAAGGAGTACCCGACGACTGACGACCGTATCGAGAAGGTCATGGAGCTAACGAACGGTATCGGAGCGGACGTCGTGATCGAAGCGACCGGTGTGCCAGCAGCGTTCACAGAGGCTTTGAACCTCGTGAGGCGTGGCGGTACCGTGGTAGAAATGGGCCACTTCACCAACACCGGCGAGACGTCGGTCAACCCACACGTGCACTTCTGCAACAAGGAAGTCAACTGCTTCGGTGACTGGGGATACTCCAAGTTTGAGTACAAGACCGCAATCGCCGTCATGGTGAAGGCAAAGAAGATGGGCATACCCTTCGGCGATATCTGCGCTGAGATCCACCCACTTGAGGACCTGCCGAACCAGATTATCAGGCAAGAAAAGAAGCTCTCACCAGGCAAGATCGCTGTCAGACCTTAGATATCAAACCATAACGAAAGGTGACTCCTTTAGAGTCGCCCAGATTCTTTTTTTTTTATGAAATTCTTTCACAGTTCTGTCTCATCCGCCCGATATAGCGCTCTACTGTTGCAGTGTTGAAAAGCCCACTGCATCTCTTCACAAAGCTGAAGAGTCGAAGGGACCAGAATATCGGCCCCCTTCAGTATCACGTCAATTCCAGCTTCAGCTCCGATCCACAACTGACTTTGAACCTGAATGAAATAGGAGATAAGGGGTTTCAATATCACGGAGAAACGAGGAAGTCCTAGTCGATCAGATCTTCAGGGCCTTCTTAATCTCTGCGAGTCTCGCCTTCTGCTCCGCTGTGACATTCGGGTCTCCCTGGATCTTGGTCTCGACCTTCCCCCACAGCCATTCCTTGTGGGCTTCAGGTACGCGTCCCCACTTCTTGGAGACTATATCGACATTGGCTTCTCCCTTGAGGATGTAGCCTAGCATCTTCCTCTCCGCTTCATCTTCCAAATGCATAGACAAGAAAGCGCACATGAGGGCGGCCATTGGATATTTCGGATATAATGTTTTCGGAAATGTTCGAATCTGCATTCATCCGTGGGAGTGCTGGCCCAGATAATTACTATCCTCGGATCCTCTTGAGCATCTCGTCCTCTTTGATTCCCGCCAGTACTTTCGCGAATTCCGCTTTTGCGGGAAGATTACCCTGTCTAAAGATCATGACTCTTTGCGCCTGAGGAGATCCCGCTCCGTGCATCGACTCTATCAAGGCGGTTCCTCCCGTGATGTTCTCCACGAGTCTCACCAACCGAGCGCGCTCCTCAGCGGAGACCCCTTCCTTGCCTTTGCAGTACTTCTCGACATACTTGCCAATCTTCTCATCCTGAAAGTCCTTCTGTGAGGGCAAAGTTGCGACGATTCCGCCTGAGATGTCTTGCGAAAGTCTCCCGATCTCATAGATGAATCTGGTCACGTTGTGCTTCGTTACGTTCGCCAAGAGCGGATCTACCAGAAAGGCACCCGATTTCGTCGCTTTTCCCTCGCTCGAGCATGCAACTGAGCCGCAATAAAGAGTTTCTGCCAGGTGTATCATCTCAGTCAGTTTGTCCTTCACGTGAGATGCGTCTTGCACTCCGTGAGCCTGGGCGAGGCCATAGGTCGCGCCGATGATCACGTCGCTGACTCCGGCCTTGCATCCGCCGTAGTTCTGTCGGTGATATGATGCGAAACGTTCCACTAGCATGCCGGAGAACTCGAACTCACCCGCCATGAATACCCGCTCATTTGGCACGAACACGTCATCGAAAACGACGAGCGCCTCTCCACCAACGATTCCATAGCCCAGATTGCCCCTGTCTATTCCCCCCTCGTACTTCCTTGAGTCGTTGGTCTGCCTTCCAAGGATGTGGATCACTCCTTTCTCATCCGAAGGGACCGCGAATGACACAGAGTAGTTGGCATCGTCTGCGCTCATGTTCAGCGTGGGCATGACCAACATCATGTGAGAGTTCGCGGAACCAGTCTGGTGGGCTTTGGCACCTCTGACCACTATTCCGTCATCCCTCTTCTCCACGATGTGCAGGAACATATCGGGATCTGACTGTTGGCTTGGTTTCAGGCTCCTATCTCCCTTCACGTCCGTCATCGCGCCTCCGATCATCAGGTCGTTCTCCTGCACTGATTTCACAAAGTCCTTGGCTCGCTCGAAATAGCCGGTACCGAGCTTCTGGTCCATTTCGAAGGTTGTTGTGTAGACTGCGTTCATCGCATCAAAACCGACGCATCTCTGGAAGCAGGAAGCTGTCTTCCGTCCTATCATCCTGAGCATTTTGATTTTCTTAACCAGGTCATCGGCGCTCTGGTGTATGTGGGTGAAGCGGTTGATCTTCCTCCCGGTGAGATGGGAAGTGGCTATCATGAGGTCCGAATACTGAGGGTCATGCGCCAATTCATAGGTCATGGCCACGGCGTTCGCGTGCTCCCAGGTGAATGGATGGTCAGCGACGCTGTCGATCCTCTCTCCGAAAACATACGCCTCGGTCCTCATCTTCCTAAGGCTTTCAAGGTACTGTTTACCATTCATCATAGCGATCAGCTCACATGAAACTGGGGGATTGTAGGGGATTTACGTGGAATCGAGTATATATCTGTTGGCGGCCGATGTCCAGTGGAGCCAATTCTTGAGATCGGACGGTCAAGAGAGTCCGACAAATGTGATTTATATCCGTCAATCCCCTTCTACCAATTGGTGTGAACTTGATATTCAAAGGAAAGGATGCAAGTGTTGCGAACCCCATGAATGGCATTCTTCGAAGAATGCTCGCTTGCGGAAAGCATTGCCAGATTATCGAATTCAGCCTAACGAAGGGTGCAAGGATACCCGGTCACAAGCATCCTCATGAGCAGATTGGCTTTTTGGAGAAAGGCAAGTTCAGAATCACGATTGGCGGCAAAGAACACACGCTGGGCCAGGGTGATGGCTATTGGGTAGAACCTAACATCGAACACAGTGTCGAAGTCCTAGAGGACACGATAGCAATCGATGTCTTCTCGCCTCCTCGTGAGGACTTCATGTGAAGTGTGCTCCTCATCAAAAACTCTGTCTGAAAAAGGAAACAGCATTCAGGTGGGGAATAGCTGTCTCATGATCTCGACCAAGACTATCAGTCCGACTGCCATTGAGATGACGAACCAGGGATTTATCCGGAACGCTTTCTCATCCTCGGAATCGAAGTACCTTATGAGGCCCGCCGCGGATTGGAATCCTTCGTTCTTCTTTTTCGCCATTCGCTTACCGCCCCTCCCATCATGTATCGAAATATAAAAACGTTTCCGGGACTCACTTCAGGTTGGCCGACATCATCGGCAGACGCTTCTTGTTCCTAGCTACATAGATTTATATTTTGGCTGGATGTTTGCACCAGTCTGATATCATGCATTGGGCTGACGTCATCGCGAATACTCTCATTTCTCGAGGGAACAGACATCTCATATCCACAGGGATCAGTCCATCTGGGTTCATCCATGTCGGGAGTCTTCGTGAGGCGATCACGGCAGGCGCGGTAAATAGGGCCGTCCTGGCAAAGGGCGCCGATGTGAAGCTGATCTACCTTGTCGACTCCTTCGATCCTCTTCGCAGGCGGTACGCTTTCCTTCCAGAGTCGTACGGGGAGGAGGTCGGGAAACCTCTATGCAGCATTCCTTGTCCTTGTGGCGAGCATATGAACTACGCTCACCATTTCATCCAGCCGTTCCTGGACGCCATCAGTGAGCTTGGAGTCAGACCGGAGGTCTACTGGACCCATGAGCTGTATTCGACAGGGAGGCTCGCGGAGGCGATCGACACTGTCATCAAGGAGAAGGTCAAGGTCGCCAGTATACTCAGGCAAGTCACCGGAAGGGATGTCCCTTCCGACTTCTTCCCATACAATCCACGCTGCCCCGAGTGCGGACGATTCGCCGACGTGACTGTAGTTGGCTACGAGTTCCCATTCGTCTCATATAAGTGCCCTTGCGGTCACGATGGCAAGGCTGACGTGCGGAAGGACGATGGCAAGCTGCCCTGGCGTATCGAATGGGCGGCGAAGTGGAAGATTCTGGGGGTGACATGCGAGCCTTTCGGCAAGGACCATGCGGCAGCGGGGGGATCCTATGACACTGGAGTAAGGTTCGCCAGGGACATTTTCGGCATAGAGCCTCCCTATCCGATCCCCTACGAGTTCGTGCAGCTGAAAGGGAAAGGGCAGATGCACAAATCCTCTGGGTCGGTAGTCACTGGGGTCGATGCCCTTAAGATCACTCCCGCACCAGTTCTCAACTATGAAATGCTGCGATACAATCCTGACCGGCACATTGACTACGATCCCGGCCTTGGGATCCTCGACATCGTGGACGAGTATGATCGAACGGAGAATATGTACTACCACGGAGGCGCGGGAGAGAGGGAAGAGGATCTGCTGAGGGCGTACGAACTTTCACAGCCCGACGGCACCAGGAAGACCATGCCGTTCCAGGTCCCTTACAGGCATCTTGTGAGTGTGGTTCAGTGCACTGAGACATTCGAAGGTGTCATCGAGGTGCTGAAACGAACGGAACATATGGTGAGTGTCGATGCGATGGAGCTCGGGCTTTTGAAGCAGCGGGTCGATTGTGTGAAGTACTGGCTGGACCACTTTGCTCCTGAAGAAGTCAAATTCTGCATCGCCAAAGACATGCCACAGGTAAGTCTCACGGAGCTCGAGACTGCTTTCATGAATTGTTTGTTGCAGTCGCTCAACAAGATCGAGTGGGAAGGAGACGTCATCCATCAGGCGGTCCATGAATGCGCGAAATCCAGTGGACTTGGGTCTGGAAAGGGCTTCCAGGCCCTATACCAGATATTCGTGAACAGGCGGTCCGGTCCTCGTCTCGGGTATTTCCTGTCGACCTTGGACCGCGGATTCGTCATTGGTCGAATAGAACACGCCGCGCGAATGTGAGCAGATCCTCAGAGCGAGTATGTTGGTCGCCAGGATTCCCTAATGCATGACGCCGATTTCCGTCAATTTCTCTGGCAAGTATGTATCGGTCACATAGTCAAGGCCATATTTCGCCAGTGCCTGTTGCTCTGCTTTCTTGTTCAATTGGAGCATGGTCTCGATCTCTCCCCTCCAGAACTCATCATTGAATCTGGGGTCTTTGAGCTCAGCGTTCAATGCGCGAACGTCCATGTCCGTTAGTTTGTCCGAAGGAAGTTCGTAATTCACGATGTCAGAGGCCGTGATCCCGACGAACTCAGCCGTGGGAGTTGCCAGGTACTCCGATATATGCGCCGTCTTGATCGCTCCATACGCAACGGAGGCATAGATCCTGAATGACCAGGGATCTCCATCGGTGAAGGCCACAACGGGTAGGTTCATCTCCTCGTTCAACCTCTTGATGAATCTCCTCGTACTCCTCGCAGGTTGACCCTTGAGGTGGACCAGTAATGCACCTGCCTTTTCATCGAATCCGTTCTCTATGAGTCTATCGAACATACCACCGGTCTCTATGGCCAATACGAAGGCCGCGCCCGATTCTATGAGCTTTATCTTGTCTTTCTCCACGTTATATGGTATTCCGTACCCAGAATCTCCCACATCATCCCGGCAGTTTATCTTCTTCACCTTTCCTTTCCGGTCAGTCTCCGTGATGACGAGGTCTCCCATCACGCTTGCTCCGTTCTCCTCCGGTCTGAGCTTGAAGTCCTCCCTGACGCATTTGGTCACGATCTCAAGGTCCTCAGCGAGCAGGTTCGATTCGTCCTGGGAGCTGAACTTACCTTTTCCCCAGCCTTCGGAGATGTAGTACATCTCCCTCAAGGTGGAGGATTTGTTTTGAGCGATCATGTCTTCGATGAACTCAAGGACGAACATGGTTCGAAGCAGCATCTGAGCTCCCTTGGTCTTCTTCGCTGATCGAGCACCAGAGGCTTTTCCGTACTTCCAGACGCCAAGCTTCGGATCGAACCTGATGTTGCTTTTCGTCCTGAGGGGAATGACCATTTTTGGTATTCTTCCGGCAGAGAGCTGATCGTAGATCGAGCTTGCGATTTCGTACAGTCTTGCGACCGGGTCATTGTCAAGCTTTTCTTCGGTGCCGTTATCATTGCTCATCGTTCAGCACCTCCGCTTGCTCGTCGTAGTCGACTTCCTCCTCATCCAAATCCTCTGGTGCTTCCGAGACATCGACTTCTGTCACCGCAAGGGCTTCCACGTCCCAATCTCCTGGTAGTGGGTCAGCCCCGATGATGAAGATTGGGTTGATTCCACTCGAGTAGAGTTCGTTCTCCTCGTACGCTTCCGCTTCGAGGCCTGTAAGCTCGAGTGCGATTTCCACCTTTGCGGTCGAGGACAGACGTCTGAGCTCCCAGGTGATCTTCTGACCATCCTTCATCTCCGATGGAATCGGATCGACCTTCTTATCTTGAATAGACCCCTGTGGAACGACCAGATGTAGACTGAAGCTCTGAGACTTGGGAGTGTAGTTGTATACCGTGATCTTGATCTTGTGTTTCTTGTTTTCGAACTTAATCGTGTCATCGATCCAGACGACGTTCATTATCTTCGTTATGGTTCCGTTGAGTGAGGGGACGTCTTTTCCGACGATCTTCGCGGATTTCTCAGCAATAAGAGGCAGAATCTCTTGCACGATCTCGAACTTCGCCTTTGTCTTTCCCTTCGTTTCCTTCTTATTGAG
>JAJRAG010000126.1 GCA_028682925.1 Methanomassiliicoccales archaeon | reverse complement strand
TGACCTTCTGATCGGTCGCGGATTTGAATCCTCCCGCAGCTCCAACGCTACTGCCCATGCACAAGAGAAAGTCAGCCATCTCAAGAGGAGGTTGAACGCCAAGACTGTAGCACCCAACATCTGAGCTGAATATCGCCTCTTCCTTCCCAAGTGCCAATTTCGTCGCATAATAGGTCGCACGGTGTGGGCATCCAGCGCAAAGCACCGGAGGTCTGTTCGGTAACCCAATATCCCTGGGCACTAAGGGATTCTTTGTTTCTATGACGGGCAGTGTCTCTTTCAAGCTGAGGATCGTGTCGGGAGAAAATTCAAACGCTCTGGGAAGGTGCCCGGTTCTTTTTCCGAGCACTGGGACTTTGATTTCCGCACCCTTGGATATTCTGAGAACCTCGTCCTCAAGGTAAGGGTCAAGTTCCTCCACGACGACAACCTTCTCCTTGCCCTCGACGAACTCCCTGACTCGATTCTCGGGAACCGGATTTGTGAACCCAAGCTTGAGGATCTCCACATCTCTCAGGAACTCTTTGACAAAGGTATAGGAGACACCACTTGTCACGACACCGATCGGGCCCGTGCCAACAACAAAATTCAAAGGTGAGGATTCGGATAACTTCATTGCTCTTTCGAACCTCTCGAGCGATCTCAATCGATTCACTCTAGCGTGGGCTGGTATCATTACGAAACGGCTGGGGTCCTTGTCGAATTTGCCCAGTGTTCGAATCTCATGAAAAGGACCTAACGGAACAATGCCTCTGGCATGATTGACCCTTGTCGTCGTCCGGAGCAGGACAGGTGTTTCAAGCTTTTCCGAGATATCGAAGGCTTCCAAGACCATTCCCTTGGCCTCGCGTGGTGTGGAAGGCTCAAGCATCGGTACATTAGCCATCTTTGCGAAGAAGCGGTTGTCCTGTTCGTCTTGGCTGCTGTGGCAGGAAGGGTCGTCAGCGCTCAATATGACCATCCCTCCCTTGATGCCTGAGTATGCGAGGGTCATGAAAGCGTCACTTGCAACATTCAGACCGACGTGCTTCATGAAAGAAAAGGAACGGAGACCCGTAGCGGAAGCGGCTCCGCACACTTCGACGGCGACCTTCTCGTTCACAGAGTACTCGAACGTCAACCCTATATCGTCTGCGATCCTTTCGAGAACGGTCCCTATCTCGGACGATGGGGTGCCAGGATAGGTTGCAGCGACTCTGACACCGGCCTCTATGCATCCACGGGCTATCGCCTCGTTACCGAGGAGTAAGAGATTGCCTTCTCTGGCGAGCATCCTGTCCGAAGGCTTATCCATTGGTGACCTTCACCTTATACAGGAGCCTCTCGTACTCCTCGTCGACAAGTTTCTGGATATCGGCGATTGCATCCTTCGAGAGGTGCCTGAACCTTCCCTGCAACTTCAGATACTCATCCACGGGCTTCCTCTTCTTGATTTCTTTGGTCAAAGAGTACTTGCCACGGTCCACTTCGTAAAGCGGGAACGTTCCGGTCTGGGTCGCCAGCCTTGCGATCTCAACGCTCTTCGACGGGTCGGTACGCCATCCAGCCGAACACGGTGCAAAGACATGGATGAACTTCGTGCCCCTGATGTCCTTGGCCTTCTGCATACGGGTCACGAAATCCTCTGGATAGGCGATATTGACCGTCGCTCCGTAGACTATTCCATTGGCTACCAACATATCCATTATTCTTTTCTTAGGCGTCAGGTTGTACCCCTTTCCGCCCGACACCGGGGTCGTGGTAGTCCATGCTCCAATGGGTGTGCAACCGCTTTTCTGGATACCCGTGTTCATATAGGCCTCGTTGTCAAGCATGACGTAGATGATGTTCGAGTTCCTGTCAACGGTCGCAGACAGGGCCTGAAGACCGATGTCTACGGTTGCTCCGTCTCCGGCCCAACCGACGACATAGGCATCGTCGACACCTTTGACCTCGAAGCCTGCCCTGATCCCGTTGGCGACTGCAGCAGTGCATTCGAACGCATTGTCGACGACCGGCACCTTCATCGCATATCCAGGCCAGACTCCCAAGACCACGCCACCGCAGCCAGCTGGGAAGTTCAACACGGTCCTCGGGCCCAAAGCCTTGAGGGCATATCTGAGGGCCAGAGGCGTCCCGCAACCCGGGCAGCCACTGTGACCTTTGTAGAGGTACTCTTCCTTCGGAATCGTGAACTTCGGCATTCAATACCACCTTCCTGTTCCATCCCGCAAGGGGATCCACTCGATCATTCTATCGACCTTCCCCTCTTTCTTGATCCTAAGGAGATCCTCGAAGACCCACTCCATGTGCTTGGGAGTGAAGTCCCTACCGCCCATTCCTCCGACGTAGTTCTTCGTGAGCAGGCCACCGCCGGGAGTGTATATTCCGTTCCTGATCTCGCTGAAAATCCCTCCCCCATGTCCGAAATTGAAGCTCCTGTCAAATACCCCTACAACAGGCACCATGTCGTTGAGTTTCGTCAGCTCCTCGGCCGGCAACGGGCGGAGGGTCTTGATCTTGACGACCCCGACTTTCTTTCCACGCTCCCTCATTTTGTCTGAGACGTGTTTCGCCGTCCCGACGGCAGATCCCGCCAGAGCGAGGATGACGTCCGCGTCATCGCAGTTGTAGAACTCCACTAGACCGCCGTAGCTTCTGCCGAATTTCTTTTCGAATTCCTTGTCGACTTCGATGATCTTCTTCTTCGCGTCTTCCATATCCTGGGCAATCCTGAAACGGAACTCGGACCACCAGTCAGGCATGACCAATCCTCCGAATCGCCTCGGGTCATTGAAGTCGATCTTCAGCTCGGGATTGAACTTCGGAAGGAAATCATCGACATCGTCCTGATCGGGCAGGTCGACGGCCTCAAAGGTGTGGGAAAGAATGAAACCGTCCTCGATCACCATCGCCGGCAGCATGACCGATCTGTCTTCTGCAATCCTGTAGGACATAATGGTCGTATCGAGCGTCTCCTGGTTGTTCTCGCAGAAGAACTGCATCCACCCAGTGTCCCTCTCTCCGATGACGTCCATCTGGTCCCCCCATATGTTCCAGGGCGGGGCCATGGCTCGGGAGACGATGGTCATGACTATAGGTCTACGGGCACCAGTCGCCCAGTATAGCATCTCGTGCATCAGGGCAAGCCCGTGAGAGGAGGTGGCCGTGTAAGTCCTTGCTCCGACGTACGACGCACCAATCAGAAGGGACATGGCGCTATGCTCGCTTTCAACCAGTATGTACTGGCCATGCAACTCGCCTTTCACCGACATCTCGGCGAGCTTCTCGGAGATGCTGCTCTGCGGTGTAATCGGATATGCGGCGATGACCTCAACCTTCGAAAGCCTGGCGCCGTG
>JAJRAG010000125.1 GCA_028682925.1 Methanomassiliicoccales archaeon | reverse complement strand
GTCTGACGTACATGCCGCTCGAATATCTTTTGACAGGCGTGTCGAGGAACTTCTCGACCTCGGCGAATTTGACAATGTCTTCAAAGTTCCTCTCGATTTCGACTTTCCTCATGCCGAGGATAGCCCCGCTCATATAGATGTTCTCTCTGCCGGTGAGTTCCGGATGGAAACCAGTCCCCACCTCCAACAGACTTCCGACCCTACCCCGCAGAATGATTTCGCCTGCCGTCGGATAGGTTATCTTTGACATGATCTTGAGCACTGTCGTCTTGCCCGCTCCGTTTCTTCCGATGAGACCAATGACCTCCCCTTTGTCAACGTTGAAGGAAACATCTTTGAGAGCCCATATCTCCTCCTTCTTCGATCTAGCACCTCTGATCGATTCTACTGGATGTCTAGCATAATCGACTATGATTTCGGAGAGTCTCTTGTATGATCCCCACGCCCCCTTGTGTCCAATGAAATAGTGTTTCGAGAGATTCCTTACCTCGATGATCGGCACACCCATCAGATCACATCCGCGATTTCTCTCTCGTAGTGAGAGAAATAGATCATACCGCCAACGAATATCAGAATGACAAGCAATGCGGATATTCCCAGCGGAGCCCAATCAGTCACTCCAGTTCCGAGCACGATTGCTCTCTGGAAGTTGATTATGCCTGCCAGAGGGTTGATTGTCAAGATCCAAGACCAGCTTCCTCCAACCAAGCTGGGCGGGTATATCACTGGACTGGCGAATAGAAGGAGCTGTATCGAGAACGGGACAATGTAATGCACATCCCTGTATTTCGCCGAGACAGCCGATAGCCAGAATCCCAACCCTGCCCCCAAAAGCATAGAAAGCAGAAGGGGGAGGAGAATCAATAGCAGCCAAAGGGTCGGGGCTATGTTGAAGTAGAACATCATGACGATTAGTATCATTGAGGCAAGTGCAAAATCCAGCAGACCAACCAGACAAGCACTGAGTGGAAGAAGCATGCGTGGGAAGTACACTTTCGACAGCAACTGGGCGTTGGAGACGATGCTGCTCGATGCATTGTTGACTGAAGTCGAAAAGTAAATCCAAAGAAGAAGCCCTGAATACACGAATATTGGATAGGGGACATCCCCTGTCTTGATCCCTAGTCCAATTCCAAAGACGGCGGTGAAAATAACCATCGTCAGGAGGGGCTGTAGGATTGCCCAGGTCGCACCGATTGCGGTCTGCTTGTACCTTATCTTGATTTCCTTCCATACGAAAAAGTAGAGCAATTCCCTGTTCGCCCATATCTCGGATAAGGTGTTCCTCAATGACCTTGTACTGCGTTGACTTATTACTCGCACCTTGACATCAGTCACCAAGACCCCAGACCCTCGGTTTATTGCATGCTTCGAGCAATCGAACGGATTGCTTTGGGGCATGATATAGGGAAGGGTGTAATATAATCCTAACTCATGGCCCGGCGCAATTTGAGGAGTCGAATCTCGAACAAGGTGGGGCATCATATTCGGAACCTTGAAAAGGTATGAGACCTGTCGCCCACGAAGGAGTCCAATGCATGGAACGAGATGTGACCGTTCGCGGATATGAGCCGGGCGATGAAGCGTCCATTCTCCTACTTCTTGAGCGCGCTTTCCGATGGCCAGCATTCGACATAGAGGTGCCCAAGATCGATCATTGGCGATGGAAGTACTTGGACAATCCGCTCGGTTTTCAGCTGATTGGCCTGGTCGAAGATGAGAACGGTATCATCTGTCATTCCGGAGGACTTCCTTTGATGATCATGGTTGGAAGTGAGCTTTTCAGAGGTCTTGAAGGATCTGATATATGCCGAGACCCGGACCGGGCAAGCGAGTCAATGCTAATAGATGCAATTAGGTCCAAGAATGAGCAGGCTGGAAAGAAAGGAATCGAATTCGCCTTCTCGTTTCCTGCAGAGGGCATGTACGGCCACCTGGTCGGAGAGTTTGGCTACAGGGACACCGGACTCAGGATGCTACGTCACATCTTCGTCCTTCAACCCGAGAGGTTCTTCAAAGAGGTCAGAATGGGACCGTTCAAAAGAATCGTCTACTGGTTGTCGACGATGGGGAAAGGTAGGGCTCATCAATCGGCTGCAAGGGACTCCAATGGATACGACCTAGAGGACCTGGACCGATTTGACTCGGAATTCGATGAACTCACTCTCATAGCGGCAAAGTCGTTCGGCATAATTCCTCTCAGGAGTCAAGAAAGGATGAACTGGAGATATGCCGACAAGCGAGCGGGGGATTTCTATATCAGGACGGCTAGGCATGCTGGTAGAATGGTCGGCTATGTCATTCTAAAGGCGTCTGGATCCAAGGGGTCGAGATATTGTGTCGTGGCAGACTTGTTAATCGACCCCGAATTTCCAACAGCAGTCGACGTTCTCCTCCTTGAATCCCTGAGGTACGCCCGGACGATGGATGCCATATCCCTCTCGTGTAATTTGCTCGACAATCATCCATACATTAAGCCGCTAAGGAGGATGGGGTTTGTCATGCTGAGGGACCCCCCAGATGCCGATTGGACCAGGCTAACTGTCAGCAACAGACAGGGAAACGCCCACATCGAGAATACACTGAACGCGAAGAATCTCAAGGTTCACATCATGGTGGGTGACACTGACGGGATTTGATGCTTCCAGGTGATGCACAGTCACCTTGGAACGAAGTCCAGGAATGGGATACTTCAAGAATCGAAGCGGATGCTGGGATTTGTTAACTATCCAAATTGTCGAAAGACCGACTTCAATAGCATGCAAGCACCACAGCAATCGATGGAGAAGATCATCCTATAGGAGTGCCACTTACCGCGTCATGGATCCCGACAGCTTTGTGTAACGGCCAGATTGAACTTCGACCGAAAGCATTATTTCGTGATTCATGGATTGTGTAGACTTGCCTTTGGAGGCTGGTTGTTGAAGGTAAGAGTGAAGCTATTCGCCTCGTACCGCGAAATCGTAGGTCAATCCGATATGGTCCTCGAACTCAGGGACGGTGCCACGGTGCAGATGCTGGTCGACTGTCTCAAGAACAGGTACGAGAGGCTCGGAAGTCTTACTGACGTCATCATCGCTTCAGTAAACAAGAAATATGCGAGAGATGACGTAGTGCTGAGTGAGGGAGATGAGGTCGCTCTCCTTCCGCCAGTAAGCGGGGGCTAGGATGGGTTCGATGATCCTTGTTACCAATGATGACTTCTCCGTCGACGAAGTCTTAAGGAAGATCAGAAACAAGCGCACCGGGGCTATTGTATCGTTCGTCGGTGTGGTCAGGGAGGATGACAGCGGGCGGAAGATCAAGATGTTGGAGATGGAGACCTACAAGGGTATGGCGGAAAAGGAGCTATCAGATCTCAAAGATAAAGCGATGGAGAAGTATGATCTAGAAGAGGTGACGATCATCCATCGGATCGGGTCGCTTTCTCCCGGTGACAACATCGTCCTGATAGCGGTGGCGAGCGGACACAGGAAGGAGGCTTTCGCTGGCGCCGAGTTCTTGATCGACGAATTGAAGAAGGTCGTTCCGCTCTGGAAGAAAGAGATACTGGAGGACGGAGAGGTCTGGGTGGAGGGAGGACATTGAAGGGCATGGTCGACATCGGGGAGAAGGATGTCGTTCGAAGAAAGGCCATCGCCTCAGGCAGAATAGTCCTCGGCAAGAAGTCTCTGGATGCGATCAGGTCTGGGACGGTCAGGAAGGGTGACGTGCTGGAGACTGCTAAGATCACTGCCATCCAGGCGGTCAAGTCGACTCCCGACATAATTCCGTACTGTCATCCCATACCGATCGAGTCGGTAAAGGTGGACTTCAGGTTATCAGACGATTCGTTGTCATGTACCGTCGAGGTGATCGCTCACTACAAGACCGGTGTGGAGATGGAGGCGTTGACCGGCGTGTCGGCCGCCCTCCTGACCGTCTGGGACATGGTGAAATATCTGGAGAAGGATGAGAAGGGACAGTACCCATTCACGCGCATCGCTGATGTCGAAGTCGTCACGAAGGAAAAGGGGGAATGACCCGTGGGATATGAGGATCATATGAGACATGCCGTTCAGAACGTTCCATGTGCCGTTATTACGGTGAGCGACAGCCGCACCAAGGAGACGGATGAGTCTGGAAGTGTCATCATTGAGAAGCTGAACTCCAACGGCCATCTCGTCGTCGACTACCGGATCGTCCACGACAGCATCAGCGAGATCAAGGGTGCGATTACAGCCAATCTCGAGAACGTTGAGGTTAAGGTCATCATCTGCAATGGCGGGACCGGCATAGCCAAGAGAGATGTGACGGTCGAGGCGGTCTCCGCCTTCATGGAGAAGAAGATCGAGGGGTTCGGGGAGTTCTTCAGGTACCTGAGCTACGAGGAGATAGGGATTGCCGCCCTGATGAGCCGGGCGGTCGGAGGCGTCGCGTTCGGGAAAATAATACTCTGCCTTCCCGGTTCCTCCGGAGCGGTCCGGTTGGCGATGGACAAAGTGATCCTGCCACAGATCGGACACATGGTGTGGGAGGTCGAGAGGTGAGACCTCTCGGAAGACTGATACCTCTGGCCGAGGCAAAGACCTTGGTCGATGCGAACACCAGACCGATCGAGAGGACCGAGAGGGTCCCGCTCGAATCAGTGTTGCACAGGGTCCTGGCGGAGGAGGTCCATTCGATCATCGATGTCCCACCGTATGATCGGTCCGCCATGGACGGTTATGCGGTCAGGGCAGAGGATACATTCTCCGCCGGCAAGTTCCAGCCAGTCGAGCTGGATTGCGTCGACGTGGTCAATGCCGGAGAGGTCCCTAAGAGAGTGGTGAGCAAGGGCAAGTGCATGCAGATCGCCACTGGCGCCATGATCCCCAAAGGAGCGGACGCCGTGGTCATGGTGGAGAACACGGAGCGGTCCAGAAAGAAGGTTCAGATATTCAGATCGGTGCCTCCTTGGTCCAACGTGTCCAAGAAGGGAGAGGATATCAGGAAGGGCACTATGGTCCTTCGCCCGGGGGAGGTATTGACACCTTCGAAGGTGGGGGTGCTTGCGGCTCTCGGCATGACTGGTGCGGAAGTCTATTCCAGGCCGAACGTTTCGATTATTCCCACAGGGGATGAGGTGGCGGAGATCGGGACAGAACTGAGGAAGGGACAGGTCTACGATATTAACTCCCACACGATCTCCTCGATACTGAATGAGAATGGGTGCGTCCCTATCTTGCACGAAGTGGTTGAGGACGCAGTTGAATCGCTCATTGGTGCATTGCAGGAAGTCTCTGATGCTGACATGATCGTTCTCTCAGGCGGGAGCTCTGCTGGAGAACGGGACGTGCTTGAAGGAGTCGTCTCGAAGCTGGGGAAGGTAATATTCCATGGGGTACAGATAAAGCCAGGCAAACCTACGATCTTCGGAGTCATAGGTGAGACGCCCATGTTCGGGATGCCTGGATATCCGACCGCCTGCTTGACCAATGGATACGTGTTCTTGGTGCCGACAGCCAGAAGGATGGCGAGGTTGCCACCGAAAATAGACCTTGTCCAGACGTTGCCTCTTGCGAAGAAGTATGCCGCGGATCTGGGCAGGCATCAGTTCCTTACCGTGAAGATAAAGGACGGGGAGGCGCACTCGGTCTTCAAGGAGTCCGGAACGATCACAAGCATTGCAAACGCCGATGGCTGGATCGAGATACCGCCGAATGTCGATCTTATCGACAAGGGCACGATGGTCGAAGTGCATCTTTTCTAAGCGAGACCTATCCACGTTGGTCCGATCGTCTATCCCAGCTCCACCTCGACGATCTTGCCACCCTCTGGGCACTCGATATCGCCTTTCACCTTAGTCACCTTGTATTTTGTGTTCCGCTCGATTCCGGCAGGATAGCAGAGACGGTATCTCTCACACCCGAGGTTCCGGCATTTCACACCCTCAAGGGTTATGACCGAACCTTCATGGGCGAACTTCTGCCCGACGGCGCAGCTCACAGGTATCTTCTCCACCTCAACGACCCTTACACCTTCCTCGTGAATCCTGCATTCGTGACGCACGTCCCTGATCACCGTGATCTTGTATGCGCTGCCGGCGTCAAGGTTGAAGCACACAGCCTTCAGTTTACACTCCCTGCACTCGGTCAAAGGCCCCTTGTATACGAACTCCTCTCCTTCCTTGGCCTGATGCTCTCCTATTAACGTAATTGTCACCATAGATCCCAACTCCCTTTCAGATCACTTTCGTTATCGTCGCGACCTTTTCCGCGGCTTCATATGTAAGTCCCAAATTACCTAGGATAGTGAACCTGTCTCTCCTGATCTTGTGAGCCGTCATGAGCGCTTGGATTACCTGCTCGCTTGTCACGCCAAGATCGCGAGCAGAGGTCGGGCACCCTATCTTTGTCAGCGCATCCCTGATCCTTATCCAATCCCCGCCATGCAGGTACATCATCATGATGCATCCGACCCCGCACTGTTCTCCGTGGAGCGCCTTCCCAGGAGCTATTGTGTCCAGAGCATGGGAGAACATGTGCTCGGATCCGCTCGTCGGCCTTGAGCTGCCGGCGACGCTCATCGATATGCCTGAAATGATGATCGGCCTGATGGCGATCCAGACGCTCTCCTCAAGGTCCGGTCGTATCAGTTTGGCGTTGTCAATTAGGGTCTGGGCGGTGTAGTTCGCCAGCTCGTACGCCGACCGACTGAACTCCTCGTTGCGGAGCTTCCTTGCGAACTCCCAATCCATTAGGGCGGTCGAGTTCGATATGACGTCCGCGCAGCCTGAGGCCAGCAGTCGGTAGGGAGCTTTGACGATGACGTTCGTGTCAGCGACGACCCCGAGCGGCACCCGAGCTTCCAGGGACATCGGGCCGCTCTTGCCTTTGAGAGAAGCTCTTCCCGAAGCGATACCGTCGTGAGACGCTGATGTGGGAATGCTGATGAAATCGAGATTGAGATTCTTGCCCGCGATCTTGGCAAGATCTATCTTGCTGCCTCCACCGACGCCAAGGAGGAAGGACGCCTTGACCTCTTTCACTGTCTTCTCGACGATCCTGAGGGACTCGTCGTTCGCCTCTCCCACGATAACAAACTGAACGTCGTAACCGTTGTCCGTCAGCGTGTCGGCCACGAGGTCTCCGGCGACCTTCTTCGTCTTCTCGCCGGCGACTATCAGTGCAGTACCCGAGAGTCCGAAATCCTCACAGACCGACAATATCTGATTTAGCACGCCGTGACCTGCGAGCACTTGTCTAGGAAAAAGCATTGAACGGGCTTTAGTGAAATCACCCTCATCCATCAGAACACCCGAACGAATCCTCATATAGGCCTTTCCCCTTTTCAATTTATCGGTGAAAGCGAATTTTCTGGGAAGACTGGCTGTGTTCTATCGCAGACGAAGAATCCTAGTTCTGTGTAGCCTCCTCCTCCTATCTGTGGCCGTATTGACGATTGGCCTCGTATTCCTGCCCGATCTGTTCTGGGACAGGTT
>JAJRAG010000124.1 GCA_028682925.1 Methanomassiliicoccales archaeon | reverse complement strand
AGGGTCACACGGCCGAACACATCCTATTCGCTACCCTTAACAAACTTAATCCTGGAATCGAACTCGTGAAGATAAACATCTCCCCGGTGAGAAAAAGTGTGGTGGTGAAGGGGGAAATTGATTGGAGACTTGCACACGATGCTCAGCGAATGGCAAACGAGTCTATCCGAGCCGGGCTCAAGACGATGGAGTCGTGGGTCGCCAGGGATGATCCAACGATCAAAGAAACAAGAGTGAAACTTGAGAGAATACGAGATGATAAGATAAGAATCGTGCAGATTGGGTTACTGGACAGAGCTGCATGCGCAGGCTTACATGTGAGGAACACTTCTGAGATCGGCGCTCTGCTTATCACCAAGTTGACGTCGGCGAAGCCCACTGCTGACTCCGAAATCGAGTTCGAAGTGGGAGAGAAGGCTGTGAAAGAGAGTCTTGATCTGGCATCGATAGGTCTACAAGCCTCAGAGGCGGTAGGTTCGAATCCCAAGGACCTGGTGAACGCTCTGGTGAACATAAAGGGAGAGATGAAATCTCTAAGGGAGTCTCTTAGGAGGTTCAGCAAGGATGCACTCAGGAGCGTTCAGCCAGAGTCCTACAAGGATGTCAAGATCTACTCGGGTATCTTCGACGGAGTCGACAAGAAGTCACTTACAGATGCCGCGAACTTGTTCGTACAGTCGGAGAGGTCCGTGTGCGTGTTTGCATCCAGAGATGAAAGGTTACTGCTGTTGATTGCGTGCAGTCAGGACTTGAGGATAGATTGTACAGGAATCCTGACCGAAGCACTCAAATCTGCCAGTGGCAAAGGTGGTGGAAAGGACAACTTTGCGATGGGAGGAACGACCTCGACAGACATGGCAGAGATCGTACTGGCTTCTGCGCTTGACATGGTACGGGAGACACTGTCAATTTCTGAAAGATACGGGCAATGACTTTCAGTGGTGATGACTCGCCTAATCGAGTCTATTTATACATATGTCCTGTTTTTGTGCAATATATGCTCAGGTGTATTCAACAGAAACCTTTTTTTAGTCTTTTGTCTATAACCTGCCCCATATGACGCCGACCAAGAGCGATCACGAAGAAAAAGACGCAGTGCTTTCTGCTGTGAAGAAAGAGAACGTGAAATTTGTCGAGATGCAGTTCTCGGACATACTTGGCACTGTCAAAAGTGTGTCAATTCCAGCACAGAGACTCGAGAAGGCCCTCGATGAAGGTGTATTCATTGATGGATCCTCCATACTTGGGTACGCGACGATAGAAGAGTCGGACATGAGGGCAGTGCCAATACTCGATTCTTTCCTGACCTATCCATGGTCGAACGACGACAGAATGAAAACGGCACGTTTCATGTGCAAGATATTCGATCACAATGGCAATCGGTTCAAAGGTGATCCCCGCTACGTCCTCGAGAGAATGATGGAAAAGGCGAAGGAAAAGGGATACGTGTTCAACGTCGGCCCAGAGTTCGAATTCTTCCTTTTCAAGTTAGACGGGGACAATCATCCAATCCCTGTGCCTAACGACGTCGGAGGATACTTTGACCTGATGCCACTGGACACTGGGGAAATGGTGCGCAAGGACATCATGATGAACTTTGATCGGATGAACTTCGATGTCGAAGCCTCGCACCACGAAGTAGCTCCAGGACAACACGAGGTCGATTTGGAATACAACAATGCGCTCACGCTCGCAGACAGAATGGTGACTCTCAAGTACGGCATAAAAGCCATTGCTTCGAGGCATGGGTTGCATGCTACGTTTATGCCCAAACCATTGTTCGGAGTCAATGGCTCTGGGATGCACGTCCACCAGTCGTTCTCGACGTCGGAGGGCAACAACCTTTTCGACGATCCATCAGGCAAGTATGGATTGAGCGATATCGCCCTGAAGTACATCGGTGGACTACTGGCTCATGCGAAGGAGACGTGCGCCATCCTTGCTTCGTACGTCAACTCTTACAAGAGACTTGTACCTGGATATGAGGCGCCTTGCTATATCTCCTGGGCTAACAGGAATCGGAGTGCCCTGATCCGAGTGCCAGCTGGCAGAGGAAGCAAGAGCAGGGTGGAACTGAGGAATCCAGATCCGGCTGGGAATCCATATCTTCAGTTTGCCGTAATGCTCGCGGCAGGCACTGACGGCATAGAGCACAAGATTGAGCCACCAGAACCTGTCGAAAAGGACATCTATCATATGAGCAAGGATGAGAGAGCGAGACTGAATATTGAAAGCCTACCAGAAAGTCTTGGAAATGCGTTGTCGATCATGTCTGGCAGCACACTCGTGAAGGACACTCTGGGAGATCATATATTCAACCACTACCTCCACATCAAAACAGAAGAATGGGACGACTACAGGATTCATGTCACGGATTGGGAGGTCAACAAGTTCCTGAGAGTGCTTTAGAGGTCCCAGTTTAGTACTGACACCCTTGGATTTGCGCGCGCAAACCCTTTCAATTCCCATTTGCTTCTCAAAACATTTAACTGATGAGTCCTCATCACTCATTCCGAGACTATGATACCGGGAATGGGGCGAGTGAATCCCCGACAAGTCAAGCAGGCGATGAAACAACTCGGGATTAAGACAGAGGAGATCGAGGACGTCGAAGAGGTCATCATCAGGACTCGTTCCAGAGAGTACATCTTCAAGGAAGCTGCGGTCACGATGATGGAGATGCAGGGGCAGAAGACTTTTCAAATCGTTGGCGAGCCCCAAGTTTCAGAGACAATGGCCCATGCGCAGAAGCCTCAGGAGACGAAGGTTCCCGAAGAGGACGTGAGGCTGGTCATTGAGCAAACTGGATGCACGGAAGAACGCGCAATTAAGACGCTTAGGGAATGCGGGGGTCAGCCAGCCGAAGCGATTCTGAAAATCATGTCATCATGAAGGAATTGCCATGTGCCTAGCTATTCCCGGGAAAGTGTGTTCCATCGAAGGAAAGATGGCGGACGTCGACTTTGGAGGAGTAACGCGTAAAGTGAATATCTCGCTTGTCGATACGCTTCCGGGACAGTGGGTTGTGGTGCATGCGGGCTTCGCCATTCAGGTGATGGATGAGAATGAAGCCACGGAAACCCTGAGACTTTGGGAAGAGCTCCTTAGCCAGGCCTGATAAGCAGAGATTCCTGCCATAGTCGAGGATTTGACATCAGGTTGTTGTCGATTTCTTGGCTCTTATGCAAACGAAGCCACCTTTCTCATCGCCGATTGAAGGGATTTCAGGCCTTGGTTTGGATTCTGGACCATAATGGAGAACCGACGTTATCTTGTCAGGCCTAAACCCGCATTCACGCAAGAGACTCCTTGCTTCATTAACGTTATAAAACCGAGCCTTGCTGTATATTCCATGGCCCTCCTTTCCTTTCTCAGAGTAGAGTCTGCCCCAGGGCGAATCTTTTGGGATCATGCATACAGCCACCGATCCATGATCCTTCAGAACCCTTCGAATCTCAAGCATCGAGTCGACCGGGTTCCGGAGGAAGCAGATAGTCGCGGCTATCAGGACAAAATCAAACAGCCTATCTGCAAACGGTAGGCTCTCAGCAACACCTCTCACCGCGTCAAGTCTCCTCCGTCTTGAGAGTCTCAGCATGGGAATAGATGGGTCCAAAGCAATTTGAGCCCCAATTTCAGAAGACACTAGTCCTGTACCAGCACCGACGTCAAGTCCGAATCCCTGCAAGTCCAGTGCTTTGATCGCTTTGACTTCCGAGGCAAATATCT
>JAJRAG010000123.1 GCA_028682925.1 Methanomassiliicoccales archaeon | reverse complement strand
ACCCGACGATAGTCGTGACCTTCAGCGAGTGGATGAACCCAGATTTCACGTCGGCCTCGTTCCACCTTTCCTCATCTGACGGCACTGTGATCGGTCCGACAGCATGGATGGACAAGAACACGACGTTGATCTTTGTACCCTCCAGCGGACTCATGCCGTCGAAAGTGTACACGATCACCATTGATACTCGGGCAGAGGACATCTTTGGCAATAATCTGCAGACGATCTTCACGAGCGCTTTCACCACCCAGGTGGATCCGAATGACACGACACCGCCAACAGTGACCTCGACAGTCCCGACTGCTGAAGCCTCTGGAGTCCAAGTGACCCAGAACATAATACTCACATTCAGCGAGAAGATGAACAAGACTTCCGTGGAGACATCGTTCGCTCTGAGGAAAGGGGTCTCGAACGTCAACGGATACTTCTCATGGAATCCCGAAGCAACGGGCTGCGTCTTCACTCCCTTTACCACTCTTGACTACAGCACCGTGTTCTCCGTCACACTCTCAATCAATGCTAGAGATTTCTCAGGGAATCGGATGGTAAGTCCATTGAGCTTTTCATTCACCACGAGAAGCGAAAGCGACTTGTCTCCGCCAGCGGTTACGGAGGTCTATCCATCTGACGAGGAGCGAAACATCTCAATCTATGCAACGGTGGTCGTCTCCTTCAGCGAACCAATGGACACTTCATCTACCTCAGCGGCCTACCAAATGTCCTCGCAAATCGGGACCGTGGCTGGGATGATGACGTGGAGTGGCAAGAACACTACATTGATCTTCACGCCTTCCGATCACCTCATACCTTCAAGCGTCTACACTATCGACATCGACGCTTCGGCCAGCGACGTGTTTGGCAACAAGATGACCCAAGCCTACTCATGCTCGTTCCTCACTCGTAACGATTCGACGGACACAACTCCCCCGACAATCAATCACCAGCCCTCCGGAAATGCTGAGGTGGGATCCAGTTACAACCTAACAGCCGTGGTCACAGATGTAAGCCGGTTATCGTATGTCACTGTCACGTTCGTTGATGTGAACGGGATGTTCAACCAAATCCCCATGGGCCTCGGACCTTCCGTGTTCAGCGCAACCTTTCCTCCACAGAATACGACGGGAACGATTCGATATTACGTAGAAGCGCAAGATGAGTACGGAAACCGTGCCATCACCGCCGAATATTCCCTCCTAGTTCAGGACACGACAGTACCTGCCATATCCATTGTCTACCCTGAATCTGGATTCACGATATCGACCATGACAAACATAGAGACAATAGCCTCAGACAATTATGGCATCTCCTCCGTAGAGTTCTTCGTGGACGACGTGTCCGTGCTGAACGACTCCATTGAACCGTACGTACTGGCGTTCAACCCTCGATCGGTGGTGGATGGGTACCATACAATCCGGGTCGTCGCATATGATCTGACCGGACTATACGAGTACGATTCAATTCAAATCGCAGTCCAGAACTTGGAAGTCACTCCTCCAATAGTGAAAAGGGTGAGTCCAGCAAACGGTGCGGTGGATGTTGAACCAACAGCGGGGATCCTGGTCGAATTCAGCGAGATAATGTACGCTCCCTCGACGGAGTCGGCAATATCCTTGGAGACAAATGGAGCCAAAATGGAACTGAACATCACGTGGCTTAATGGGACTACCCTTACCATGTCCCCTTCATCTGACCTCGATTATTCGTCGAGATACTGGCTCAACATCACAACAGACGCCATGGATTTCTCAGGGACCCCACTTCCACAGGACTGGTCATCGGTGTTCGACACAGGTGCAGGTCCGGATACAGCGAGACCGACTGTCCTTTGGCACAGCCCATCAGACGGAGAAATAGGAGTCTCTCCAAGCGCGACGATGTCTATTCTGTTCAGCGAGGCAATGAGCCAATCCTCTGTCGAGTCGGCCTTCTCGTTGGCAGTCGGCACCGAGAAGGTTTCCGGGGGATTCAAGTGGTCTCTGGATTCGACATTGCTCGAGGTCCGTCCCTCCACCGAACTGTCCAACTCCACGGACTACAATATGTTCGTCACATCGATGGCGGTCGATCTGGCAGGCAATGCAATCGATGCCGAATTGAGCGTCACCTTCACGACCAGACAAACGGAAGTGTTCTCAGGAGTCTCCGGAATTGTCACAGACGGGACTATGCCCATAGGTGGCGTGTTGATAACGGACGGTTACAGAATCGCGAATAGCACTCAGGACGGTAGGTTCGTGTTCACGAATGTGCCGGCGGGATCGTATTCCCTGAGCGCCTCGAAATGGAACTACTCCAGCTCTGAGCTCGTCAAAATCACACTGGGGAAAGATCAGGTAATCTCGGGACTCCAATTCACGTTATCCAAGACGCCAGGAGTTTCAACGATAACTGGGGTAGTGTTCAGCAGAAGCAACAATACGTTAGAAGGTGCCCTTGTCTCGATCAAAGCAACGGGAAAGGTCGCCTTCACGGACGAGAATGGCAGGTTCATACTATCGGACGTCGTTCCCGGACGATACTCGCTGGAGATATCCAAGCTATTCTACACTACCAAAACAATCGGAAACGTTGACGTCGCAATCGGAGAGGATTCAAAGATAGTCAGCATAGATCTCAGTTCCAATCCAAACTCGGGATCGACCAGCGACATCAACTCTGGCACGATAATCATAGGAGACTTCACGATACCGATCGCGGTCGGGGCGGGCGTGTTGGCGCTCGCAGGTGGTATGGTCATGAGGAAATCTTGGAGACCTGACAGAAAGGGAGTTCTACGCAAGGAGAGGATCCTTAAAGACTTCTCAGATCAGAACGAAGACGACACAACTCTGGAAGAACTGGACGTTGCGCCAATGGTGAACAGGAATGCGGCTGCAGATCCTGATTTCAAGACCCTTGATTCTCTTGTTGATCTCGTGGTCTCAAACGAGCCGATTCAGAAGAAGAGAGTTGTCAGCATTCTTGACCCGAAGGGCGACGAGGACTTCGTCAGAGGTCTAAAGGAACTCGAGAAACTGCGCTAGACGCGAGACTACATCGGATTTCGATCTCGCTCCAGAGCTAGGTATTCAATATGGAAGTCTCTTCCCTCGTACATTCTTCAAATAAGAATCAACATCAAGACAAAGGAGAACGACTCGATCAATCTGATCAGACCACACAGTGATGCGCTGTGGTACTTCCCAAAAACGTATCCCATCATCATGGCTATGACGAATACGAAAGCTATGACATAGAGAGAACCCCAGAAAACCATGAGACCTGCGTTAAGGATGGCGCCTGCCAGCAAAGATACGTTAGGGCTGGTCACTTTCTCCAAATTGCGCTGCAATCCTCCTCGGAAGAGCATCTCTTCGAAGTAACCGAACATAGCAGCAATGGGTAAGAACCAGAAGGGGGGATTCTCCGTGAGAATAAAGAAGAAGTCCCGATCCAATATTAGATACTCACCAAGCGCCAGGACGACCGGGAGGATCATCAACAACACAAGAATGGCTATTCGCGGAAGACCGCCAGCCCTCCTGTCGACTGGTCGCTCCCGCCACAGCAAGATCGACCCAATCGAGATGAGAGAGAAGACTGCGGAATTCTGATAGGGGTCGCCAATGGAAGGCAGAGTTATTGCCAAGACGTTCACTGCCGCAATGATGGACAAGACCCCACCGACATTGGAGAACCTGTCTTCAAAAGGGAAAGAGGCAATGACCAGCGAGAATATTAGAGACAATACAAGGAGCGCAAATCCAACGATCACAATCCAATTCTCTGGCCGAATGAAGTATGAGAAAATGCAAGCATCCGCCGCAAGAATGATGACGAGTATTATGAAGATGTACATACGGAGCAATCTTGACCCTGGCCCGATGCCCTTCTCCTTCAAGCGTCGGTAGCGGACAGAAAGCCCTT
>JAJRAG010000122.1 GCA_028682925.1 Methanomassiliicoccales archaeon | reverse complement strand
GACGTTGTGAGGGGTCTTGGATGAAAGTGCTGCTCGTGAATCCGCCGCGGTTCGATGGCATCCCTGTCATCAGAGAAGAGAGGTGCGAGATAACAGAACGGTACTCGGTAATTGAACCATACAGCCTGTTGCAGATCGGAGCCCTCTTAAGAATTCAAGGTTGCAAAGTCTCACTGGTAGATATGAACGGTTTCGGACTAGAATACGGAACCCTTAGAACCGCACTCCAAGTAGAGAAACCGGATGCGGTGATCTTTAGATTCACCCCAACGACTTTCGACTGGGATATGAAGACAGCCGAGATAGTAAAGGAGAACGACGTCGGAACAAGGACCATCGGAATATGCTGGACACTCCGGACGATGGGAGAGAGAGTGTTGGAACAATCTCCGGCTTTGGACATCTACATCAGGCACGAGTACGAGACAGTTGCACCACAATTAGTGAGCACATTGGAATCAACCTCGGATCTGGAGAGACTCCAGGGCATTGCGTATAGACATAACGATGAGGTGAAGATTACGGAGGATGCGGATCCGTTGAAAGACTACGACTCGATGCCGATCCCGGCCTTCGACTTGCTCCCGTCCATAGGACCCTACTACGTAACGGCGCCGGCCGGAAAACCATTCTCCATTCTGTATACGAGCAAAGGATGTCCGTTCAAATGCTCGTTCTGCACAGTCGCCGGCACGGAATGGAAACCCCGATCGGCGGATAGGATCATCGAAGAGCTCAGATACCTGAAGAGGAGCTACGGACTGAGAACGGCATCGTTCTTCGACGAAACGTTCACCCTTGACAGGAACAGAGTCATACATCTTTCGAAAGCCCTTGTCGAGGAAGATCTGGATATCAACTGGTACTGCAACACCAGGGCACATCTCATCGATAGAGAGCTCCTTTCCATCATGCGAAAAGCAGGATGCAGGGGCATCTCCTACGGCATCGAATCAGGCAGCCAGAAGATACTTGATTCGTCGACAAAACACTTGAAGGTCGAACAAGCAAGAAACGCAGTGGCTTGGGCAAAGGAGGCGGGGATCAAGACATTCTGTAGCTTCATATTCGGACTGCCGGGAGAGAACTGGGACACGGTTCAAGAGACTCTTGATTTTGTCAAAGAGACATTGCCCACCAGTGCGCAGTTCAACGTCGCCGTCCCATATCCAGGGACGAGATTCTACGATGACGTGTGCAGGGACAAAGCGACGGAGGAGTTGGACTTTAGACTACTATTCCAGGACGATGCGATCGTTGGCACGGCAGCGCTGAAGCCAGCTGACCTCAACCATGCGAGAAGTGTCGCCTATCGCTCGCTGTACCTGAACCCGCTATGGTGGTCTTCCAACGTGAGGCATGTTCTGCGAAACCCCGACGATTTCGAGCTGGCGCTCAGATACGCAATCAAGATTACCGACAACTTCCTATTGCATCGGATGAAGCACGCACATTGAATTGAGACGGTGATTGGAACGGAGACCAAGACAATAATAATGACGTCCACTTTCTATCCGCCCTTCCATATCGGAGGAGACGCAGTGCATGTCAGGTACCTTGCTGAGGAACTGACGAAGATAGGACATGAGATCCATGTTATCCATGATGTCGACGCTTACCACCTGAAGAGAGGAAGAAGGAGACCTCAAGAGACCAAGGGCCAGGTTAATACCTACGCGATTGAAAGCAAGCTGGGAAGGATTTCACCAGTGCTGACATACTTGACAGGATCAAACAAGATCGCCGAAAGAACGCTGGAACGCCTGATAAAGGATGAAAACCCTGATTGGGTCCACCATCACAACATCTCCCTCCTGGGTGGACGAATCATGAATATGGGCAACGCACGAAGAATTTACACCGCCCACGACTATTGGTTGTTGTGTCAGAGAAGCGATTTCCTGAGAAATGGAAAAGGTCTGTGTCAGGACAGGAAATGTCTCCCATGCTCATTGAGGTCCTACAAGCCCTACCAGCTCTGGCGAGGCCAGACCTTCGAGCATTCTATCGACCGATTGGATCGGATCATCGCTCCATCAAGGTTCATTTCGTCTATCATGGAACATCATCTTCGGAAGAATCCTGTAGTCATTCCCAACTTTGCTCCCAGGATCCCTAGATCCTCCTCCACAAGGAACGAGAGACCATACTTCATCTTCGCCTCGGGATTGGAGAAGTACAAGGGCCTGCATCTTCTTCTGGAAGCCTACTCAAAGGCGGACTTGGAATCGGACCTCCACGTCGCCGGAACGGGAACTCTGGAGCCACTCGTTAGGCAATATGAGAAGGCTACACGGGGCCGCATAAGACACCTGGGATTCCTGAGTAGGGTCAAACTGATCGAAGAGATGACCTCGGCACGTTGCTTGGTCGCCCCCTCAACCTGCAACGAGAACTCGCCGCTCTCTTGTATCGAAGCCCTCTCCCTGGGCGTACCTCTCGTCGTCTCGACGAATGGGGGGCTTCCAGAACTCGTGCAAGACCCGACTTGCGGAATCGCATCGAAGCCTTCCATCGAGGACATAACGCAATCGCTCAGGACAATCGATGAGGACAAGGAGCTCCGGTTCGAATTATCTCGCAACGCACTGAGGCGATATGATAGATACCACTCTCCTGAACGCTATCTTGAAGCGTACATGAGGGTGACAGAGGAGGCTTCGGTCGGTGAAAACTAAAGTTGCCCTGGTCAACGTTGGATTTGAAGCCGGAGAACCCTCCGTACAGAGAAGTCCGCCTTTCGGCATCCTTTACATCGGGGCTTTCCTGAGAAAGCACTCACTCGATGTCAGACTCTTCGATTGGAGCGGCGAGTCTTTATCTGATCAAGAGAGAACGGCCCTGGAAGAGTTCGATCCTGATATAGTAGGGTTCACAGTGTTGATAAGTTCCTCGATACTCAGAGCGATGAAGGTTAGTAAGTGGGCAAAGGATCTTGGGGCTATCGTCGTGTGGGGTGGTCCAGGGCCGACCAGTCTGCCTGAATTGACTCTTCGTGATGCACCCGTCGATTTCGTCGTGATAGGGGAAGGGGAAGGGACCATGTTGGACCTTTGCGGGAGCATCGACTCTGGAATCTCACCAGATGAGGTCAAAGGCATCGCGTTCCGGAGGGACGGCGATCTGATAGTGACGCCTCCTCGCCCCAGGATAAGGGATTTGGATGCACTCCCAATGCCTTTGTGGGATTCTATCGGAGATCTTGGCAGATTCCTTGTACCTTTCCATGGCCGGATGGCGATGCCGATGAACACAAGCAGAGGTTGCCCTGCCTCGTGCTCGTTCTGCTACACAAAGAAGATGTGGGGACACAAATGGACTTCCATAAGCGCTGGAAGGATTCTCGAGGAAATCCAGCATGTTCAGAGCATCGAACCAAGAATGAATGGTGTGATCTTCGATGATGATCTGTTCGCGGGCAGTGTCGACAGGATGCGTGAGTTCTGCGAGACAGTAATCGAGAGGAATGTGGACATTCTGTGGAATTGCGAGCTGAGAGCTGACCAGATAGAAGAAGGACTGCTCAGAATCATGAAGGAGGCTGGCTGCAGACAGATCCTGGTGGGGATCGAGTCTGGATCGCAGAGACTTCTCGATATTGTTCTGAAGAAGACGAAAGTGGAGGATATGAAACGTGCGTTCGATATCATACGGAAGACGGGACTTGAAGGCGACGCACTCTTGATGGTGGGTCTGCCTGGAGAGACGGAGGATGACTTCAGACAGACGGAGGAGCTGCTGAGTCGACTCAAAGCCTACCACTATGAATTCAAGGTATACATGCCCTACCCAGGGACTCAACTTCTCGAGGTGGCAAAGGAACATGGCTTCATTCAACCTCAATCCTTGGAAGAATGGGCGGAACGAAGTGAGGTTCACAAGTCCACCATAGCCGAGAGGAATCTGTCCTCGGTCCCGACTGCAAGGGTCAAGAGACTCATCGACAAGATGGAGAGAAGAACCAGAAATGCACGATACTGGGATGCATTCAAGAGCGACCCTATCACCGCACCCACCAGGGCAATAAGATTTCTCAGAAAATCGAAATCGGGTCAAAGCTGAATATTGCATATTCTTGATGTTGCACGACCCGCGGAAGTTATTTAACGGACTTTACCCTTCACAAACCCAGGGGCAATTCTCGTGCTTGAGCATCGGACTGTCTCCGATATCCAGAAGCTGAGATCATTCGGCAAATCGTGGGAGACCCTCAGGAAGATGTGCAAGGGTCCCGCATATCAATCATTTGACTGGACGAGTATGTGGCTCAAGCACTTTGGGAATCTTGCCTCCCCACGTTTGATACTTGTCAATGATGGGGAGGATATTGTTGGCATATTGCCTCTTGTCCAGACCGTAACCACTCTAATGGGAATGAGGCTCAAGAGATTGTCTTTTTTCGGCAACTGTTCGAGCACAGCGGAGTCATACGATCATGAGTTGCTGTGCGTTGGGAACCAAGATGAAGTCCTGGATCAGGTGATTGAGGCTCTGAGAGAGCTGAACTGGAACCTGCTACAACTCTGCGACCTTAGGGACACCTCTCTCTCGACCACACTCTGCGAAAGGATAGCAGAAGAATGGCAGACCGATGAGATCCCAAAGATCCCATGTCCTCGCGCTTATCTCCCAACAACTGGCAACGTCATTGACATCATCGGCTCCAGGACTAGAAGAACGATAAGACACGTCATTTCATCCCTGAAAGACGAGAAAAGAATTGTCCACCGGATCGAAGAATCTCCAGATGGCGTGGCGGAGGCAATGAGGACATACGCCGCGCTGCATCGTGATAGGTGGGAGAAAAGAGGGGGAAGCATATTTTCCGACGAGAACATCTCATCGTTCCTCATTGACATCGCAAGGAAATTCGCAGAAACCAGCTCCGGAAGAGTATATGAAATCAGGATTGACGGCACGGTCGCATCCCAGCTTTTCTGTATTGATGACTGGGAATGCATGAGGGCATATCGAATCGGTATGAATGATTCGATGAAGGAGTTCTCACCGGGTAACTTAGTGGCCTACTTCGCGATGCAGGATGCGCAGAAAAGGGGATTCGGTCATCTCGATTTCGGAAAGGGAGCTGAGGAATTCAAGTATAGAATGGGCGCGAAAGACACATATCTCGTCGGAGTCGAGGCGAAGAAGGGATCGTTGAGAATCATGTCGAAGATCGCTTCGCTGCCAGGGGTGAAGGGGGCAGTGGAACGTACGGGTGTGAAGGATTCCGCATTGAAGAAGATGTATGAAAAAACCTGATGGAATCGTCAGAAGACTTCTGCACCTGAGTGGACCTCGATGCCATTGCTCGTGATTGAATAAGGCTTGACCCGCCTTGAATGGTTGATCCTTCTCATCTTGACTATCCTGATGGTCAACTGGATCTCACTCTTCTCCGCTGGCTCATCGTAGCGCAAAGAGATGACGCCGTCTGCCGTATATTCTATCAATCCATCCCTCGAGACTAGAGGATTGTTGTCCTTGACCTCTGCTGTCATCAGGCAGGTTGCTCCAGTCTTCTTTATCATCTGGACAAGATGGAACAGATTTGACCTCTTTTCGTGGTCCGACTCGAAAAGCATGTTCAGCAGGGAAATCGAATCAATCACTATCCTGGTGGCACCGAAAGATTTTATGAAATCCGGGAGGTCGCTCTTTATACGAGAGATCGTCGTCTTGGCATCGGTCGGCTCCAATTTCACGATGGACAACTTCTTTGAGTCAATCGCTGGTTTCAAATCCCAACCGAAAGACTTGGCATCGTCGATTATTGATCTCTCATCTTCTTCCAGAGTGATGTAGATTCCCTTCTCGCCCTGCTTCAACCCTTCCGACAAGAACTGCAGCCCGAATGTAGTCTTCCCAGTACCGAAGGAACCCATCACCACTACCGTGTGCGACCTAGGGAAACCGCCCTCAAGCATCTCGTCCAGACCAACAATCCCTGTTTTCACCCTATCCATGCGAATCAACCTACCCTTTCCGTGTCGATTACCACCAAACCACTCTGGGCAGTCACGACCGTGGCGAATCTTGCGATCCTCTCCTTGTCCAGGTGTGGAAGAATGCTCATGAACTTCTCGACGTACAGGTACCGCTGTCTTTTTGATGAGTGGTGGAACTTGCTCCACTCGAAGACCAACGCACCGTCGACACTATCCATAACCATCCTCTGCTTCATTTCATCAAGTATATCTCTCGTTAGCACAAGATACACTATCCCGCCCCACTTCTTCGCAATCCTCTGCATCCCTCTCAGAACGGACACGAGATCGAAGATGTCGATCTTGGCGTTCACGACAAGATCGGTGATGGAATCGATTATCACAAGACTGTTCGGAGCGTTCTCATCCAGGAATGTCACCAGGGATTCAAGGATATTACCGTCAACCTGCTCGTCGAACACGGAGGTTCTCTCACCCGCCCAGCTGCTTGGCACGACCGAGTGTTTGAAGTAGAGACTTGAGAAATCCTTGAACACGACGGTCTTCTCAAACGCGTCGTAGAAATCGACATTGAAAGATGCGGAAATCTCCTGCAAAATCTCTTCCTTCGACCGGGAGAAAGTTATGTAGCAAATCCTCTCAGGAAGGTAGTTCCCTTTGGCGCTCTGGCCAAGGAAGTAATCGGAAGACTCGGGATGCTCTTTCACAAGAGAGAGCTTCGCGGCCGAGGTCAGAGCGAACTCCACCTGACCTGCCCCCAGTTCTCCGAGAAGCAGCACTACCGACCCCGTTGGCATGCCGCCTTTGATTATCGAATCAAAGTCAGCTACACCTGTAGGAATTCTTCTAACTGGTGCACCCATCCCCTACACCTGACAGCGTTCATAATTCCAGTACGGAGATAAAGACCTTTCTACATTTGTCTCAGCCTTTGCCAGTCTGGTCGACATCGAGGAAGGTACGAGTGACCGGCAGCCCTCCCGACAAATCTGGACGATTTCCAAATTTGATGGATCCAATCCTGTTCCCTTACCAGGAACACAAGTCAGCTGACGATGTCCTCGATCATGTCCGCAGTCTCTTTTATCCCCTTTCTCGTTTCGTTTGCAGGGATTCTGACTCTGTAGCATTCAGCATGGCTGAAGAAATCGGTGAAGAGTGCATCGATGTCGTTCCTCGAACAAAATTTCAATCCTGCCAGCTCGGCGAGCGTGTTATGTGAGTTACCATCATCCAACCAGTCGGAGATGGTAGCAAGCTCAGCGACCTCCTCTGGAGCGGCCCTGATTACTTTTGGATCGGCCCTCCTCCTCTCGAGGAAAAACGCGTGAGTGACGACTCCTGACCTCTTCGCCTTGCATCCTGGAAACACCTTGTCGTATGTTGCATAGTAAGTTGAGAAGAACCTTGAGAGAAGATTACTCTTCAAATAGCGTGAGACGAAATTG
>JAJRAG010000017.1 GCA_028682925.1 Methanomassiliicoccales archaeon | reverse complement strand
CTTGTCTCGAGGTCTATTCCTAAATAGCAAATCCCATCCCTCGGTCGGACATACGTCCGACGATGTAATCTATGATAATCATAGTATTTATCTCTTTTGTAGGAGGACCTCAAAAATCCACGCTAGTGGTCCAGAGTGCTGTAGAATGTCAGACAAGCATTATTGAAGGTTGGTGGTCTTGTCGAAAAAACCGCGACTGACAATTTGTCTGACTCCTATCTCGGTATGTAGTACCAAAGACCGTACTGTCTTAACGCTCTCCTTGTGCTCTCGAGCGTTACTCTCTCGGGCTTGGCCTGGTATTTCAGTATCTCCTCCAACGGGTAATCCAGGTATGCTGCAAGAGCCCTCAAGCGATCGTACGGAAATGCCTGTTCCCCGAGAAGTATTTGTCTTACGCTCCAACCGGGATGTACCTTTGAACGATAGCCCAGCTCACGACCAAGCTTGTTGATGCTTCCGGCCTTCTCGATTCCCATTTTTATGAGCATGACCCTATAACCAGATCGGAGCCAGACTCGATCGTTGGTTTGGGGATTCTTGCGCAAGGCCAAGCGAATATCCGAAACGAAATCGGACACGCTCTAGGCTATTCGAATCGTTGATATTAATCCTTTTTCTCAAAAGTGTCGATGCCTTCCAAGGTGAATTGTCGATTTGACCAAGGACATGAACTCTCCCGTATCACGACCCAGCAAGATAGAGTCGTATCATTTGGTTGCGAATCGATCGCCAGAATCGACCAAGGCCAATCCAATCAAAACACCGCAAAAGGTTAATACATACCACAAAGTAGCGATTGCCCGATAGCATGGAGATGTTCAGGAAGACCCTCATTGTCAAGTCGAATACGGAGGGTGAGATTGTCGACATGACTGAGGAATTGCGGATGGCGATAGTCGCCTCCAAGATGTCAAATGGTTTGGCTTGTGTGTTCGTTCCACACTCTACCGCTGCACTAATCACAATAGAATACGAACCGGGTCTACAGAAAGACCTCAGAAAAGCCCTTGATCATTCGATCCCGAAGGGTATTGAGTATGAACATCATCTCATGTGGGGTGACGGCAATGGACACTCCCACGTCCGATCGTCGTTTCTGGGCGCGTCCTTGACGGTTCCCTTCCACGATGGCATTCCTGATCTTGGCACTTGGCAGCAGGTAGTGCTAGTCGAACTGGACATCAAGGGAAGGAACAGGAA
Source organism: Methanomassiliicoccales archaeon (assembly GCA_028682925.1). Classification (GTDB taxonomy): domain Archaea; phylum Thermoplasmatota; class Thermoplasmata; order Methanomassiliicoccales; family JACIVX01; genus JAJRAG01. The sequence continues at coordinate 3,213 of JAJRAG010000017.1, read as the reverse complement.
GGTCATCATACAGTTGATCGGTGAATAGACTGGCAAATAAAGGTGAAGTCAATGAAAGTCAAATTCCTTGGAGGAGCGGACGTGGTTGGCCGAATGGGAATGCTCCTCTCACACAAAAGCGCGAATCTACTGTTTGAGTATGGCATGAGGCCATCAAAGCCCCCAGCGTACCCGATACCGAGTCCTCCCGTCGATTATGCATTCCTCACTCATTGTCACCTGGATCACAGTGGGATGATGCCTTGGATCTGCGGAAAGTACGACACAGAGGTCGTCGCAACGCCGTCAACGATAGACGTCACGCAGATTCTATTGGAAGACAGTCTGAAGGTTGCGAATGCAGAGGGGTATCCCCGCCCTTTCGATCCGGCCGACATCAAGACCTCAATGAGGAACTTCATACCGATGGAGTTCGGCGAGACCATAGATGTCGCGGGGTTTGAAGTGCAGCTGCATAGCGCCGGACACGTGCCAGGAGCAACGATGTACGAGATCAGAGGGGAAGAGGTCACGCTTTTCACCGGAGACCTGCACACCTTGAATATGCAACTGGTATGGGGGGCGCACGCGGTGAAGTGCAACAACCTGGTCATAGAGGCCACTTACGCGGGAAGGATCCATCCGAATCGCTTGAAAACTGAATACCAGTTTCTTCAGAAGATAAAAGAGGTAGTCGGAAGGGGCGGGAAGGCGATCGTTCCGTGCTTTGCTGTCGGAAGGACGCAGGAGGTCATGCTCGTCCTGAGAGATGCGAATTTCGAAATGTGGGTGGATGGTATGGGCAAAACGGTGACTAGCCTTTACCTCGGACGACCAGAGTATCTCAGGTCGGAGAAGAATCTGAAAAGGGCCCGGAACCGTTTCAACGAGGTCAGAACCCCCGCCGGAAGACAGAGAGCGATGAAAGGAGAGGTCATCGTCACGACGGGGGGAATGCTCGACGGAGGGCCAGTGATTTCGTACCTTCAGGAACTCAAGGACGATCCTAGGAATGCGATCCTTCTCACTGGGTATCAGGTGGAGGGTTCCAACGGTAGAATGCTCCTCGACGAGAAGGCAATCAACATCCTCGGGGTGAAAGAGAAGATAAAGTGCGAGGTACAGGCGTTCGATTTCTCAGCTCACGCCGACCACAACGAACTCCTTGACTTCATCAACGGATGCGATCCTGAGAAGATAGTCTTGTGTCATAGTGACAATAGGGAGGCTCTTGCGAAGGACCTTGAGGGCGATCACGAAATCTTCCTGCCAAAACCTGGGGAAGAATTCGAACTTTGAAATCTGCATTCCGCCCTGCTCCATTCAACCCCAAAGACCGAACTTCCCTCTCATGTAGGTGTAAACGGCCTCTCCCTTCCTGGTGTGGAATGTCACGTGCCACTGCCATTTCGGTTTCGAGTTGTACTGCAGAGCTTCCGAGAGAACGAGGTTGGTGGTCAGCACTGTAACGTCTGGAGACCTGCTCTCGGTGCCGGTCAGAACGACGTCGCCCTCGCGGTCCATGAACATAGTGAATGTCTCATTCTCCGTTTTGAAGACCCATGTCTGAGGTAGGTATCGACTCACGTAGCCGTCAGTGTAGAATCTTCCGAGCTCAGACTTCAGCCTCCTCCTAGTCTCCTCGCAGAAGCTTTGAAGAGGACCTGTTATGGAGTTCATCGCATTGGTGTAGTGCCAAATAGCCTTATTTTCTTTTTCAATGATGAGACGAAAAGACTTGATTCATTTGGGCGGACAACGTACATTTGATTGACTGGAGAGGACGCGACCCCTCAGTTGAAGGAATCACTTAAGTATGCTTGTCTCACATAACTGACTGGAGGTATTGAATTGGTCCAGAAGATCATTGACATCGTGGGCATATCAGACGATAGCTTTGCGAAAGCGGCCCAGAACGCAGTTGACGTTGCATCTAAGAGCGTTCGAGGAATGAAGTGGGCGAGAGTTGGAGAAATGGAATGCAAGATTGAGGGCAGTAGAGTCATCGAGTACAGGACGCTCATGAGGATCTACTTCGAAGTCGAACGCTGACCTTCTTCGTGAGACTCAATAATGCAGCTGGTCAATTACTCGATACTTGACGAGCTGGCACTGTCAATATCTATCCAGATAACAAATACTTTTATATTTCCATAGCAACATTCCACGCTAGATGACGAAGATGGAGGTTTATCTTCAAGAGGATGTGGGGTTCGGCGATATCACAAGCGACATCCTGGTCAAGGATGAGCTTGGAAGCGCGCGGATCACAGCCGACGAGGAGGGCATTCTCGCCGGCCTTGAGGAGGCAACGGAGATCTTCAGGGAGCTCGATGTCAAGTCATACCCCATGGCCAGGGACGGAGATAGGGTAACAAAGGGGATGGACGTCCTCGTCGTAGAAGGGCCTCTCAAGAAGATACTCCTAGGCGAACGGCTTGTGTTGAACTTCCTGATGAAGATGAGCGGAATCGCGACTATCACGAACGCCCTCTCGAAGGAGTGCAAGAAGTACAACCCTCTTGTCAAGATTGCGGCGACAAGGAAGACCACGCCCGGATTCAGATTGTACGAGAAAAAGGCGGTGGTCATTGGCGGTGGCGACCCGCACCGATACCGTCTGGACGATGCGATCTTAATCAAGGACAACCACCTTAGAGTCGTAGGAAGCATCACTCAGGCAGTGTCGAAAGCCAAGAGCGTCTCTTTCACGAAGAAGATAGAGGTAGAGGTAGAAACGATTGAGCAGGCGGTCGAGGCTGCTAAGGCTGGTGCCGACATCATCATGCTGGACAACATGAGCGTGGAGAAGGTGGAGGTAGCTTCGCTCGCAGTTAAGAAGCTGAACGACAGAGTTCTCGTTGAAGTGTCTGGAGGACTGACAGCAGAGAACGCTCACAGGTACGCGAAGCACGCGGACATCCTTTCGATTGGATGGATCACGCACTCTGCGAAAGCGATGCAATTCAACCTTGAAATCAATTCGATAAAGGCAGCCGAGACCGCCGAGTCGCGGGAGAGCCCCTAAACGACGAGCTTTGTTCTATGATATTTGATTCCGATGCTCTCGGGTGAAGCCCCAAAGGCCAGAGCGACAAGCTCCGAGAGATACAGTACTGGTATCCCGTCCTTTTGCTTCAAATCGAATTGCAGAAAACAGAAAGGGCAGGGAGTCAGAATGCTGTTTGCGCCTGCCTCCCTGAATTCGCAAAGGGAGTCCTCGAGGACTTTCAT
>JAJRAG010000016.1 GCA_028682925.1 Methanomassiliicoccales archaeon | reverse complement strand
GAGTCCGGCAGCGACTGAGCTCTTCAGCATGTCGCAGGAAGTCCTGGAGTCGTTGCCAATCGCGACGCGTCCCCCCATGTGAGTCCCTATCGCCCTACCTAAATCCATTGCCAGCTGGACCGTCATATCCTCGTTGACGACACCGCGGACGCCATTCGTGCCGAAAAGCCTCTGGGCCATAGCCATTGTCTACCTGCCGCGATGCAGATCCGATGTAACAAGGATGTGGATTATGTCGGCCGCATCTTTGCAGCTGTCCGCCGAGTTCTCAATACCATGGAGCATGTCCCTCATCAGGAAGATCGCCCTGGGGTCCATCTGGGCGAAGAGTATCTCTTTCTTGGTCGAGAAGTAAAGATCGTCCAAGATATGTTCGCTAGCCTCGACCTCACGTTCGTGTTTCATGACGACCTCGACGTCGGTCCCGAAATTGTCGATACTGATCTTGATCTCCTTGGCTGCCTTCTCGAGCTCCTCGGTCATCATCCTGTAGCTGGCCCACAGGGACCTGGGCACTTCGACGTCCGCCTCGAGTATGAGTTGAAGATTGAGGCTCGCTTCCTTTGCCCAATCGGCCACATAATCCAGTCTCCGCACCAGGTGCATCAAATCTTCTCTTTCTCTAGACTCCAAGTCCCCCTTGCTGAGCTCCTCCGTGATGGAGTTCTCAAGTTTGTCCGCATCCTTCTCGGAGACTAGCAACCTCTTGATCGCCTCGAGCGCTTTTTCCTTTTCCTCGTTGCCCACTGCGGCTACAGCGCGATTGAGCTCCATGACCGTGTCCCTGACCTTCAAAGCGTGGCTTCGAATCTGATTCATGATCACGGACTCACGGCGCTTTCCAAACCAATCAAGCAGCGATCTGCCCTCACTCAAGTTTTGTTGCCTCCCCAAGTTCTCCAGGTGTCCTGGCGTAGACTATTGCCGACCTCTTATCTATCGTTAGATTAACATCGTCTCCTTTATTATATTCTCGCTCCACTGTCGCAGGAACGTCGAACTCTACTTTGTCGTCGCTGTCCGCTACCGCGACTATTCTGAAGTGAGTGCCCACGAAGGTGACGGACGAAACGATGGCATGGATGCCTGCGACGGCGGGGTAGACATATTCTGGCCTCACGGATATGACTACTGGGTCCCCCTCTCTGAAATCCGTCGTAGCAACCTCGATCAGCGTCCCGTCTCTAAGCTCGACCGTCGTGGCGGCGGCGTCGGTCTTCTTGATGGACCCCTCGAGTAGGTTCGTCTCGCCGATGAAGTATGCCGCAAAGATGGATTTCGGGCGCATGTACATGGTCTCGGGAGTGTCAGATTCGACTATGCGTCCGCTCCTCATCAGGACGATCCTGTCCGAAACTGACATCGCCTCTTCCTGATCATGTGTGACATGCAGAGTGGTCAGACCGAGCGATTTCACCAGTCTTCTCAGTTCGTACCTGAGATCGACCCTGACCCTTGCATCCAGAGCTGACAACGGTTCGTCAAGCAGGAGGAGCCTGGCGCCCGTGGAGAGGGCTCTGGCGAGAGACACTTTCTGCTGCTCGCCACCGCACAGTTCCGAAGGGAACATCTTCATCTTGTCGAGGAGCTTGACCAGTTCCAGGTACTTGTGGGATATTCTCTCCCATTCTGGTTTTTTGACGTCCCTGACCCTTGGGCCATACGAGACGTTCTCCATCACATCAAGGTGCGGGAACAATGCGATGTTCTGGAACACATAACCGATGTCCCTCTCCTCGGTCGGCACATCGGCCATGTTCTTGCCGTCGATATAGACGCCCCCCTTGGTCTGTTTCAGGATTCCCGCTATTATCCTGACGAGCGTGGTCTTGCCGCAGCCGGACGGTCCTAGTATCGTGACATATTCTCCGTCCTGGATCTTGAGATTGACATCCTCCGCAGCGATGACATTGCCCCACCGCATCGTGATGTCCTTCATCTCAACGTCCGGCATCTACTCCACCCTCAGCTCGTCATCGAGGCTTCTGTCCTTCAACCTGAACACGGTCGCCTTCTCAGGGCTCCAATCTATCGACACCTTATCGCCGACTGAGAACTCTCCGCTTCTTCCGGCAGGGATCCTGGAAGAAAAGCGGCCAAGGCCCGCCACCATCACGTCGACGAAGACGTCCCGACCCTCGAATAGAGTGCGCTCAACGATTCCCTGCAAATAGCCGTCATGTTCCTTCGTTATCTCGGTGTTTCCGACTTTGATCCCCACCGCCACTCTCTCTCCGACTTCCACATTCGCTGTGCCAGCGGCGACTGTGCGTCCCTGCTCGTCTCTTACCTCTGTCCTCCCGTTCACATAGGTGACTGAGCCCTGAAAGAAGTTCGATTGCCCCAAGAAATTAGCGACGAAGGGTGATATCGGTCTTTCAAATACCTCAATCGGTGTCCCAATCTGCTGGATCTTTCCATTCCTTATGACCGCGATCCGGTCCGCCATGACGAGCGCCTCGTCCTGGTCGTGCGTGACGTGTATCGTAGTGATCCCGAGCGATTTGGCGAGGGATCTCAGCTCGTACCGCAGACTTATCCTCAATCTCGCGTCCAAGGCGCGCAGGGGCTCATCGAGCAGGAGAACCTCAGCTCCCGAAGCGAGCGCCCTCGCGAGAGCGGTTCGTTGCTGCATTCCCCCGCTCAGTTCCTTTGGATATGCGTCCGATCTGCGTGTCAATCTCACCAGATCCAACATGTTCGCGAGGGTTTTGATCCTCGCTTCTTCTGACCAGTTCCTTATGTTCGGCCCGAACAGCACGTTCTCAGCGACAGTCATATGAGGGAACAGCGAATATGACTGTGAAAGCAGCACCGCTTTCCTATCTTCTGGCTCCATATCGGTGACATCGTGGTCGTCGAAGAAAACCTTTCCGGAATCCGGTTCTGTCAGGCCCGCTATGATCCTTAACGCCGTGGTCTTCCCGGCGCCGGTCGGGCCGAGGAGGCAGATGTACTCGCCGTCCTTGACCGAGAGCTCCAAATCATCGGCGGCTTTGATGCTCCCGTAGCGCTTGCGTATCCCTTCGAGCCTTATCTCCGGCATCTAGAGCGCCCCCTGCTTCCTTCTTGTGAGGTATCTCAACAAGAGCATCGCGGCGTAGGAGACGATGATCAGGATGATGCAGGCGAGACCGGCCAGATAATACTGGTTCGTATTTACTAGTTGCACGATGTAGACCGGAGCCGTTACGACGTCGCTGACAACGGCTTGCGTCGCTCCGGTCTCTCCAAGGCTTCTTGTGAACGCCATGATCGATCCGGCCAATATCGAGCTCTTTATCATGGGGTACAGGACGCGTCTGAATCCTTGGATCGGTTTTGCACCAAGAGTCCTTGCGGTCTCCTCATACGACGGATCGATCTCCTCCATTGCTCCCGTCACGTTCCTTACGACCAAAGGATAGGTGAACGCGACGTGCGCAAGGATGATGAGAAGCGTCGGCACGGAAGGTATCAAGGACTGGTCGGTCCAGAATTGTCCCAAAGAGAACCCGAGGGCCGCTGTGGGCACGATGAGGGGGACGTTCACCAGTATGTCGAGCGAATGACTTATTTTCTTCGAGGGGTTCCTCGAGATGTAGAGCGCAAGAGGGATTCCAAGGGCAAGATCTATGACCGTCACGATCGCAGCGATCGCGAAAGAGTAACCCAAGCTGTTGAGGAACGGGCCCCAGTCTCCAACAGCTGCCGACGAAGTGGCGACAAACGAGAATATGAAGAACGAAGGGATGAGTATGAAAAAGGCAAGGAACAGGACGGTGAAACCGTCCTTCATTTTGGGGACCAATCCGCGGCTGAGTATCTTCTCAGGGGTTGGCCATATCTTGCCCATAGGCAATCTCACCTTCATCACAACCAGCTTCAGAATAACGAGGAGAACAAGCGCTATGATTATCAGAAGGATGCTGACGAAGGCAAGCTGAGGAATAAGCTCTGGATTTGAGCCGGAGAGCTTCTTCCATGTGCCAATGAGCGTGGGCCCCGTATTGAAACCGGCGGAGTTGGCCATGGTGGACAATGCAATCATGGTGCCTCCAGTCTCACTCAGGCTCCTCGAGAAGCACAAGATGATACCAGTGACCAACCCGGCCCTGAACAAAGGAAGGGTGATGGTCCTGACCGCCGTCAGTTTGCTGGCCCCCAGGGTCTGCCCAGCAATCTCGTACGTCTCGTCGATCTGTTCAAGGATCGCGGCCAAGGACCGCACCATGTAAGGATACGAGAACACGATGTGAAGCAGTATGATGAGCAGCATCGGAGACGTTATCGCTCCGAGCGCAAACGGAGGAGCGTTCATCGCGGACGGGGTCGCCGCCCAGAATATGGCGCTGGAGAAACCCAGAGCCGCGGTGGGGACGGCCAGAGGCATGTCGATGAGTGTGTCCAAGAGATTCTTGCCTCTGAACTTCTTGCGCACAAGCATCCAAGCCATGGGCAGGCCGACGACAAAATCTATTATGGTCACGATTGCTGCGATCTCGAAAGAGGCTGCAATCGCCCCCAATATCATGTCAACGGTTTCTTTGTTGTCGAGGACATTGCTCTGGATCGCGTTCCATTGCGTGTATGTATATGTTAGAACGTAGACGGTCGGGAGGATGACAAAGATCAGGAAGAATGCGATGATGAATGCGTACCAGCTCTTGCGGAACTTCCTTCCGCTAACAAAGTTAACCAATCGCTCGGTTCGCTTCATCGAAGGCCCCAACTGCCTACAATTCTCCCCAAACGGATTATAGAATAAATACCTATGCTAGAAGCGAGCCATATCGCCAAGAAACGATCTAACCGATGGCAAGTATCGAGTCGATAATCTTCTCACCGGAACCGATCTCGAACCGCGGTCCTACAATCGATCCTTTGACTGTCGAATTCGGGCCTACGACGGCCCCCTCCATCAGAATGCTGTCCGACACAACACAACCTTCACCCAGGATAACGCCATCTTGAGCGGAGACGTAGGGTCCTATTTTGCAGTTCCGACCGATGACGCCCTCCAAGTAGTTCGGAGAGGCGACCGTGCAGGAGTCGATGAGCGAATTGGCGGACGTCGTCTGCCTTCCCATGTCCATGAGAATCCTTTGGGCCCTCAGGAAGCTCTCCCTGGTACCGCAGTCGACCCAGTACCCCTCGAACTTGTAGCCGTAGATGCCTCTATCGAGCACTCTCGGGAAGACCTGGCGCTCCAACGAGACAGCGCCTTCCTCAATGTTATCTAGGATGTCTGGCTCGAAGACATAGACGCCAGCATTTATCAGGTTCGACAACTCATCTCCCTTTGCGGGCTTCTCCTGGAAGGATCGTATCCTATTGTCGCTTTCAAGCGCTACGACACCGAAGGCACTAGGATCTGGCACTTCCCATAAGGAGATTGTTCCCATTCCCCCTGATGACCTATGAAAGCGAACCATCGATTCCATGTCGATAGATGATAGGACGTCCCCGTTCAAAGCGACGAATGTATCATCCAGATGATCGCTGACGTTCTTTATTGCACCGCCGGTCCCGAGGGGAGTCGATTCCTCGATCAATATGATCTTCCTCGGTAGAGTCAGCTCCTCGAAGTAGGATTCAAGGGCGTCCTTCCTGTAATTGACAGCGATGAGGACAGTGTCCACCCAAGACGGCATGGCGTCGACGATGTGGGATAT
>JAJRAG010000121.1 GCA_028682925.1 Methanomassiliicoccales archaeon | reverse complement strand
CGAGATTCTCCTCAGACCAATCCATCGAAATGCCACATCCAGTATCTTCGACGATCTTACCGGCAAGCGTGTCATTGGAGGCTATCACAGGCACACCTAGCGCCATCGCCTCGCACAATCGGTTTGGTGTAGCGATCCTATAGTTCTCGTTGGAAGGGTCCAGGAGGCACAGTACGGCGTCGGATTCCGCCATCTCGCTCAGCAACTTGTCATGAGGGAGGAAGCCGAGGTACTCGATCTTTTCACTTTGTTGAGCGGTTTTCTGGACCATTCCCTTCAGTCTCCCCAGACCGGCGATTCGCAATCGGCAGTTGTCTATGTTCTTGATTGCCTGGATCGTCTCCTCGATGTATCTCATCGGTTCAAGAGTCCCACCGTAAAACAGTACAAATTCCTTCTGTGCAGCATCTCTAATCCTATGGTGCATGACAGGCACATCGATACAATTCATAACGACAATGATATCCGAACGAGCGTTAGGACGGAGATAGTCCGCGATTGGTTCGTTTGCTGCAACCACAAGCGATGCTCTTTTGACGAGCATAGCTTCGATGCGATCGATGATGGGCGATACTGATCTGGGCAAATCCGTTTCGACCATCTTGGCGTAGTGCTCATGAGCGTCATAGACGAGTGGAACACCTCTTAACCTTGATATCAACACGCCAACAAGAAGAGTGTCCAGATCATTGGAGTGAACCACATCGAAGGAAAGACCTCTGGACCTGAAGATCGACCTAAGAAGAAATGATGGATAGTTGATTATTAGGGAGATCATTCCAGTTATTCGTCTCGTACTGATTCTTCTGACCTCGATTCCCTTCTCGGCGTCTTTCTCCGGAAATGTTCGATCTCTGTTCCATGCGAGAATGGTCACCTCATATCCTGCGGACATCAAACCCAGTGCTTCTTTTCGAACCCGCGGGTCAGGTCTGAATTCGTTCGAGAGGAGCATCAGGACCTTTCTCGGCATCCTAGCTCATCTCCCAGATCAGATATTGGTCTCGACCGTTCTGCCTTCGGTCAGAGATCTCTTGGAGTGTTCGATCATTTCCACAGTCTTGACGCCGATCACTCCGCTGTTCCTCGTCTCCATTTGAGGATCCCCGATAGATTTCAGGAAATGTTCCAGCTCAGTCCTTATCGTGTTGTTCCTCTCGATCCCGAGCCTGTACGTGTATCCGCTCTCGTGCACCGTGACTTCCTGACCGACGGCATCGATCACGCATGACCTGTTCTCCCCGACGACCTCGACCTGCCTCACCTTCCTGGGGGCGAGCCAACTCAGATTGGCATGTGCGATCTCGCCATCCGACGTCTCCGAAGTGATGTATGCGGTCTCCTCCATCTTCTTTCGCCTGAAGGGGCGGGCAACACAAGTGATCCTCTCAGGCCACGCATCGAGCAGGAAGTTCGCGATGTCGAAATAATGAGGAGCTAAATCGACTATCACGTCCCTGTCGACGTACGGGGGCTCAAGGTTGACCCAAGTCATGTTCAGAAAGAATATCTTCCCGAAGAAGTTCTCATCGATGAGCCTCTTGACCTCTAGCAGTGCATTGTTGAACCTGTAGATGTGCCCGACAGATAGCGTGAGATTTTTCTTCTCAGCCAGGTCGACGAGGATCCTGCCGTCCGCAGAGCTGAGAGTGATCGGCTTCTCGACCAACACATGCTTCCCCCTATTGAGCGCCTCATTGCATGCCCGGAAGTGCAGAGAGTTTGGCAGACATATGTTGACAGCGGCAATCGAATCGTCCTCCAGAACATCTTCGAAGCTGTGGAACAGTCCTTCGACCTTATGCCGGTGGCTGCAATACTCCAGATTCTTGTCCGATAGGTCCGACACGGCTCTGACCTTCACTCCCTGGATGGCGCAGTATTCATCAACGATCTTGCGCCCCCAGTACCCCACGCCCAGAACGCCAACATCGATGCGCCTCATTTTCAAGGTCCCCCAAAGAAATCGATTATCTGCTCGCAGACATACTTCACCTCGGCATCACGCAATGCGGGGAAGATCGGAAGAGAGAGCAAGCTCGATGACAACGATTCGCTTATTGGAAAGGAGCCAGGTGCGAACTTGTACATCTCCCTGTAGACTGGCTGAAGGTGGATCGGAACGGGATAGTGGACACCGCATTCTACTCCCATATCTGAAAGATGCTTCGCAAGCTCATCGCGTCTCTCGCACTTGATGACGAATAGATGAAAGACCGGATTCACATCTTTATTTCCCTGAGGAGGCAGCGCAATACCACCGACTCCTTTCAGGATCTTCGAGTACAGAGCCGCGATTGACCTTCTCCTCTCATTCCACGCCTCAAGATGGCGAAGCTGGACGAGACCGAAGGCCGCATTTGCCGTATTCAATCTAGCCGTGAATCCGATGACGTCGTGGACGTAGCGGGAAGTTCGACCGCAGTTCCGAAGCTTGGCGACACTTTTGGCCAATTCCTCATCGTCAGTGGTGACCATCCCTCCGTCCCCTCCAACGGTCATGTTCTTCGTCGAGTAGAATGAGAAGCAACCGACGTCCCCGATCGAGCCTACCTTGGCCTTTCTGTAGGTTGCGCCATGGGCCTGGGCCGCGTCTTCGACCATCTTCAAACCCTTAGATTTCGCTATGTCCATCAACCCGTCCATATCCGCAGGGTGTCCGAAAAGGTGGACCGGGAGGATCGCCTTGGTCTTCGCCGTCAAGCGCTTCCTGACCTTTGCAGGGTCGATGTTGTAGTCCATTTCCGAGACGTCTGAAAAGGTGGGAACGCCTCCTGCCTGGACCACGGCGTTCGCGGTCGCTATGAAAGATAATGGCGTAGTGAGCACCTCTAGATCGGTGACATCGAGCGCGATCAGCGACAGTGCGAGGGCCGCGGTCCCTGAGGACACAGAGACAGCATGTTTTGTCCCAATGTATCTAGCGAACTCCTCTTCGAACTTGAAAACGCTCTCCCCAAGCACCATTCGTTCATTCCTGAGCGCGTTCGAGACGGCATCCACCATCTCTTCCGAGATCTGGGGTCTGCTCAGGGGGATCTTCCTGATCTAATCACTCCCCTTTTTGGAGATCCAAGCTGGATTTCCCATCACGACGGAATGCGGAGGCACATCCTTAGTCACGACAGATCCAGCTCCGACCATTGACCCCTCCCCGATCGTCACGCCGCATATCACGACCGCCCCGGCTCCTATCGAAGCGCCCTTCCTCACGAGGGTGGGAACGATCTCCCACTCTCCTACCGCTCTGGGCCGAATGTCGTTGGTGAATACCGCGTGAGGACCGATGAACACCTCGTCCTCGATAGTGACACCGGACGGAATAAATGCAAAGGCCTCCACCTTACATCTGTCACCCATCCTGACTCCTTTCTGTATCTCACAGAACGCTGCGATCTTGCAGTCCTTTCCTATGGTGCATCCATATAGATTCACGAAATCACGGATGACCGTCCCCTCTCCGATGACGCAATCCTGAATCGAATAGTACTTCGCCAAGAGCTTCATTTCCGGTGCAGTCGAACGTTATCTGGAAATTAATACTTTATTGTACGTCAGAAATGCCAGCATTAGTATCGAGACAAGATGCCGAAATTGTGATAAGCCCACTTCGTCATAACCCAGTCTGAAATGCTCGTCAGCGTCGTCCTAAACGTAATGAACGAAGAAAGGAATATCGCCGATCTACTTGACAGCTTGGTTATCCAAGAGCAACCGGTGGAGATAATCGTCGTCGACGCAAACAGCAAGGACACGACGAGGGACATCGTGCAGAAGTATGCTGACTTGCATTCTTTCGTCAAAATGTACATACACCCAGGCAGCCGGGGGGACAGCACGAACTTCGGGATTTCCCAAGCCAAGGGGGACATCATCGCCTTCACCGGAGGGGACTGCATCGCCAATCCGTTCTGGATCAAGGAACTCAGGAGAACGCTCGAAGGAGGAGCGGACATCTTCGCTGGGAAGACAATAAACCTAGGTCTGAAAGTTTGGGAGGACCTCGAAAGGGTCGAGCTCTTGCACAAAGGATACGACGTCTCCTTCCCAAGCTGCAACATGGCTTTCAGGCGTGAGGTCATCCAGCGAGTTGGAGGTTTTGTCTCCTGGTTCATCACCGCTGAGGACATCGACCTCAATTTCCGGGCAGTCGAGGCTGGATTCAGCATCAAGTACAACCCGAACGCGATCATCT
>JAJRAG010000120.1 GCA_028682925.1 Methanomassiliicoccales archaeon | reverse complement strand
CCGAAGAAATCGAAGACATACCTCCTGATGAGGCTCGTTTTTCCTACGGCGCCGTCGCCAAGGAGGCACACTTTCTTGATGAACTTGTGCTTTTCCATGGAGATACCAGATGTATCTGCGCCTCTCTATTTAATGTTTGGTCGTTGGTCTCAGAAAGATGGTCAAGAGCTCAATGACCACGGGGGGAGGAAATTAACTCATCCGTAGATGACTGATTCTTCGCCGATTTTCTTAGGCTGCTTCACGCTCTCCATCGCAGCTTTCAACTGTTGCTCGATCTGCTCGGCCTCCTTATACAAAGGCTCTGGGTCAAGCTTCAGCTCCGGTAGCATCTTTCCGACGATCTCCAGAAGTCTGGCCGAACCCCTGGCATCCGGCATGTCTAATCTCGCCGGACCAAGAAGACATATTACGTCGATGCCGAGGCGATCTCCTTCGTACAATAGCACTCCTGATATTCCAGACACCATGCCTTCCCGCATCTCCTTGACCCCGTACTTCTCCAGCGTGATCCTGGCTCGTTCTGTGCTTCCAATGCCATATGTCTGGACCTCTCCGGCGACCTCCCCGACGTTGATTCCCTCAAGTGTCACTATCATGCCAATCTCCTTTTGCTTGCACCATTCAAGCACGAGATCGGTGACGGGCTTAATCAGATTCGGGCTGGGCATGAACTCAGCCATAACCACCACGAGCTGATCGCATCGGATTCCGTCTATGCATTTCCTCTCACCAGAGTATATGCGTACCGGGGGAGATGGAACGCCTTCGTGAACGATGGTGTATGGCGGGAAGTCCTTTGAAATGACCGTCGCAATCCTCTCAAGCTTCATCGTTCTCACGATGAAGTTCGCGGCGATTGAACCGACCAGGCCGACGCTCGGGAACCCGATGATCGCCACGGCCTCCGGAAACTTGGCGTCCAATTTGTACTCATTTAGGAAAGGGTCTGGACTCCTGTGCATTTCTAATCCCAAGGATGTTAATGGAAGGCGAGCATACTTAACCCTTGTTGTCTTGTCGAACATCTGGCTGGTCCTCGGACATCTGGAATATCGACCGTGCGCAGTCTCATTTGCTGTCTGCGAAAAGAATAAACACTAGTGTTTGTTCTCTCGTCTTCGTTGAAAGGCGAAAAAGTATCCCTTGCCCATACTCAAGCGGGTATCCCGGTCATAGTGGAACGATTGCCTTATGCCAGATCTGTGGCTCTGTCCGTCTATGTCAGGGTCGGATCCAGAGATGAACCGCGCGGCCGAGAAGGTCTGGCTCATCTGCTTGAACATGCAATGTTCAAGGGAACAAGGAGAAGGAACTCGAAAGAAACGTCTGAATTGATCGAGGCGGCTGGCGGTGAGCTCAACGGTTACACTGGGAAGGAATCGACCTGCTACTACGCCGTCTCCCTTGACGAGACTTTTGATATTGCCGAGGACATATTGTCCGACCTCCTGCTGGATCCTAAGCTCGACGATGAATCCGTGGACAATGAGAAGAAGGTCGTAGCCGAAGAGATCAGGATGTTGAAGGACGAACCTGACACATATATCCACCATCTACTTTCGCGCACGCTCTGGAACGGTCATCCCATGGCATCTGCTGAGACTGGTGAAACGGATGGAATTGCGTCATTGTCAAGCGAAGACGTCAGGAGGTTCTTTCACGACACATATCATCCCAAGAATTTCGTTGTGGCCGCCTGCGGGAACGTCAGGGTAGGTCAGGTAGAGGAGTGGGCATCGGGGCGGTTTGATTCACATTTGAAACCTGGCCTCGGAAGCAGCAGAAGTCCGCCCTTAGCGAGATCGCTCGTCGAGATATTTCCCAGGGAGGGCGATCAGGCCTATGTAGGAATGGGATTCCCCGGTTTGAACGCCTCTCATTCGGATAGGTACGTTCAGACTCTGCTTGGCGCGATTCTCGGCGCTGGCACGAGCTCGAGGTTGTACCAGAAGATCAGAGAGGATAGGGGATTGGCGTATTCGATATACACGATTTCTCATCCCTTCAGCGACTGCGGAGTCATCGGCGTGTTCTTCTCGACCTCGACCAAGAGCATGGAGAGTGTCGTCCGACTGGTGTCTTCCGAGTTGCATCAGATAAAGTCTGAAGGCCTTGTGAAGGGGGAGCTCACCAGGGCGAAGCGTCTGATAAAGGGAATCCTTGTGAGGAAGCTCGAGTCCACAGAGTCCCGCATGTTCCATCTCGGTGAGTTTTTCCTACTGACTGAAAAAGCTCCCACCGAGGAGGACATACTACAGGCTTTCGAGAAGATCACTGAGGATGATGTCGTGAGAGTCGCTCGCAATCTCCTTGATAGGAAGAAAATGTGCGTGGCCTTGCACGCCCCGGCCAGGATTTCAAGGGGTTGTTCGAAAAGCATCGATTCGATCGATTTCTGATCTATTCTTCCTTCCTGATAATCTCCGTGATCATCTCCACGGCGATCGGTATTGCTCTTACGACCTCCTCGGTCATGTTATAGCTTACGGTCCAGGTATCCGCGACTTCTATTGCGACGAAGATGATTCTCTCAGGCATCCTCTCAGGTTCAAGCATTCTTCCGAGCTCTATCGTCGTTGCGATGTTGACATCATGCGGATTTGCTCCGTGCACTGAAGTCGAAAAGGCACTTTCGTCCAGCAAGATTATCGAGCCCAATGGATGCTCGGAGGTCATTATTGCGTCGACGATGATGACCTTATCATAATCGAGCATGATCTCGATCAGATCCAACCCGCTTGCGCTTACCTCCCTGACGTCCACGCCGTCTAGACCTAGCGATTGAATTCTCTCCGAGACTCTTATCCCGATCGCGTCGTCGCTGACTATCGGACTTCCAATCCCAAGGACCAGGATTCTCTTCGCCATTGATTCACTGCTGGTATGTGCTGTCAAATTAGATATATCTTGACAGCCAATCGTCAATCGTGGAGATAGAGCCCTCGGTCTCGCTGATAGTCAACGGCGTCCAGATCACGACCCGCCTTCTTGATGTTCTAAAAGCGGTATATGAGGAGGGGAGTCAGAAGAGGGCCTCGGAGAGACTGGAGATTTCGGTTCCTGTGCTTCATCGATACCTCAGGCGCATGGAAAAGCGCGTCGGGGTTGATCTCTTGGTCACGTCATCTTCTGGGACGACCCTCACTTCAGAAGCGGAGAGCATCGTCCTTGAGTACTCGGCGCTGAGTGCCAGAATCAGAACAGGCAAAACACTTGTCGTTGGAGGAACGATCGTCACTGAGGAACTCCTTCTTTGCGCGCTGTCAAAGGTCGACAAAACCGGAATGTACGATCTGATCATCTCGGATGACGATCGTAATCTCCGGGACTTCCGGTCGGGACTGATGGACCTCGTCGTCGTAGACGATCCTCTCCACGTCTACGATCTCGAAGGTGTGATGTGGGATGAGGTAGCGGAGGACAACCTCGTTCATATGGCCAGAGGTCCTAACTACATGCGATTCCGATATGGTGCCCAGCGATTGGGTTTCAAGTATTTGGACGATCAAGGAATCCGGTACAAGGTAAAGGGTACCGTTCCCTTTCTTCCCGATTTGATGGGTTCGAACCTTAGCTTCTTCATCAACCAGAGCCTGCTGACGAGAAAAGGAATCAAGTTGAAGGGTGCAACAGATATGAAGATGCTTGCCCACAAGATCTTCGCGGTGCACAAGAAACAGACGCCGAAGATACTGGCACTGATCGCCGAGCTGAAGAAGGAACGTATACATCGCAGATTTACCTAAAAAGGTAAACCTACTGTGTTTCTTCATATAGCCTTATATAGAGTTTCGTGCTTTTCACGCCTCGGTGACGTTTAATGGCCAACATCAAGGAGCCTAACCCGGAGTTCGCTGATCGAATCGTCAAATCCGGCGGCAAGACTTTGAACCTCTGCTACCAGTGCGGCACTTGCACAGCGAGCTGTCCTTCTGGAAGACAGACAGCTTTCCGAACAAGGAAGCTGATTAGAAAGGCTCAGTTGGGATTGAAAGAAGATATCCTTCCGTCCGATGATCTTTGGATGTGTACGACTTGTTACACATGTGTGGAGAGGTGCCCTAGGGGCGTTGACATCACAGACATAATCATGATTCTGAGGAACTTCGCGGTCAAGGAAGGCTACATGGCGGATTCGCATAAGAAGACAGCATCGAATATGATGAACACCGGCCACACGATCCCCCTGACCGATGAATACAGAAATTTACGAAAGAAGCTCGGGATTCCTGAGCAACCGCCGACAGTGCTCGGCAACGCCAAAGCGCTGGAGGACTGGAAGAAGATCATGCAGATCACTGGCTTCGACAAGCTCATCGGAGGGAAGTAGATGACCGACAAGTACGCTTTCTTCCTCGGATGCATCGCCCCGCTTAGGTATCCTGGGATCGAGAAGGCGACGAGGGAAGTGTTCAAGTCGCTCGATGTGGAGCTAGTCGACCTGGAAGGAGCTGGATGCTGTCCAGCCCCAGGTGTGATAAGATCATTTGACCAGACTACCTGGCTCACGTTGGCCGCTCGCAACCTCGCGCTTGCTGAGAGGAAAGGTCTGGACATCCTTACGATATGCAACGGCTGCTTCGGTTCTCTGTTCGATGCGGCTCATCTGCTGCACGAGCATCCGGAGATGGTGAAGGAAGTCAACAAGATCCTGAAGGAGGTCGGACTTGAGTACACGGGAGGTAAGATCAAGGTCCGCCATTTCGCCGATGTGCTGCACAAGGACGTCGGCATTGACAAAATCAAGTCAAAGGTCGTTCAGCCTCTCGACTACAAGGTTGCCGTACACTATGGTTGTCACTTCGCCAAACCTAGCAAGATAAAGCAGTTGGACGACCCGGAGAGGCCGACGATCCTCGACGAGCTCGTAGAGGCGGTCGGCGTGAAGAGCGTCAACTATCGCGACAAAGGAATGTGCTGCGGTGCCGGTGGAGGTCTGAGAACAAGGGCGAACGATATCGCTATGAAGATGACGGAGGAGAAGCTCGGCAACGTAAAGAAGTCGGGCGCGAGGTTCATAATCGATGTTTGCCCCTTCTGCCATCTCCAGTACGACCGGACGCAGAAAGACATACCGGGCTACGACATACCGGTCATTCACCTCTCGCAGCTGTACGGTCTTGCATTTGGTCTGCCGAAGGAGTACCTCGGTCTCGAAGCTCACGT
>JAJRAG010000119.1 GCA_028682925.1 Methanomassiliicoccales archaeon | reverse complement strand
GCTGCGCTATCCCGTGGTATGCAAGGCTGATTATCTCATCCTTGTTGACAGCATGTGCCAGTGCCTGCCTGAACCTATAGTCGAGCAATGCAGGGTTTCCCTTGGAAGACGGATCGGTCCAGGTGTTGAAACCCAGTTCGCTGACTGAGCGGCTCGGCCACATTTCGACTTTGATGTTCTTCTCAGTCTTCAGTTTCTCTACAGAGCCTGAGGGAGGAATGATTGAATCTACCTCCCCGGCGATCAGCGCTTGGACCATCGTGTCGGGATCGGCCAGGTATTTGAAGATGAGGTGATCGACCTTTGGTGCACCAAGGAAGTACTCCTTGTTTGCATCGAGTTTGACGTACTCGTTGATCTTGGAATCGACGTACTTGAACGGCCCCGTGCCTATCGGTGGTTTGTTCTCGTAGCTTGTTCCAGCCTCTTCTTTTGGTACGTTCTCCCAGATGTGCTTCGGAATGATCCAGAACCATGGTTGGCCGAAGTCAGCCAAAGGCGCGCTCATGTGAACTATAGCCGTGTAGGGATCAGGGGTCTCCGTGCTCGCTATCGTACTCATGTAGCTGATGACCATGGATTGCTGCAGGGTCTCGTTGAAATTCGGATAATCAGTGCAGTAGTCCAACGTGAATTTGAAGTCCTCCGATGTGAAGGGGACTCCATCATGCCACTTCGCATTGTGTACGAAGTGAAATGTCCACGTCAGTCCGTCGGCTGAGACCTCCCAACTCTCAGCCAAATCTGGAACGGGATCGTTCTTCGGACCTTCCATCTGTATGCCCATGTCGTAGATCATGCTGAGCATGTATCCTGTTTCTGACATGACGAACGTCAGAGGGTTGAAAGTGTCAGGGAATGTTGTGATGCCCAGCCTCAAGGTCGTCTCTTGCTGGGCACTCACCAGCAGTGGTCCGCAAACCATGCTCGTCGAAATCATCGCTATCAGTAGAACTACCGGAACCTTCGCCAGAAAACCGAGCAGATACCTCTTCTTCAAGGTTTGCTCACGGAATCGCTATTATATGTGCAATGCACTAAAGCCTTGCCGTCGAGGCTCAGTCTCCGTGCCAGCGACCCTAATCCAATTCTCTCTCGCTCTTGAAGAACGGTGAGGGACATGGCGCGATCAAGAGCTGTCTATCTGGCAAGAAAGAGTGCATACGCGTTCATCACCGTGGTGATCGTTATCGTATTCAACTTCCTGCTGTTCAGAGTGATGCCTGGCGATCCGGCTCGGATCTTGATACCACGAGGCCACAACGTACCTCTCTCGCTTATTGCCAGAATGAGGGAGTTCTATGGACTTGACAAGCCGCTGCCAACTCAACTTGTCTCATATGTTATCCAAACGCTCCAACTCGATCTCGGTTACTCATTCTACTACAAGGCGCCCGTATCGGATGTCATCGCGGCTTGGCTGCCCAACACCCTTCTTTTGGTCGGCATATCTGAGGTTATCGCAATCCTGCTCGGCTTTTCGACTGGCGCCATTGCAGGATGGAGGAGGGGCAAGAGATTCGACCTTTTCGCTACTAGTTTTGGTCTCACCACGTGGTCGATGCCAACATTCTGGTTAGGCATCGTCTTGATCATGGTCTTCTCAGTGCAGCTCGGGATTTTTCCTGTAGGCGGGGTGAGGACAGCCGAGATGACGGTCACGAGCATCTTCCAGCAAATAGAAGACGTGGGAATGCACCTCATCTTGCCGGTTATCACACTCACGCTTGTCAGCTTCGCGGAGTACCTCATGATAATGCGTAACTCCATCGTGGATGTTATGACTGAGGACTTCGTCCTTACCGCGAGAGCAAAGGGCCTCACGGAACAACAGGTCTTGAAAGATCATGTTGTCCCGAATGCGCTGTTGCCTTCAGTCACAACGATTGCGATCGCTTTTGGTTTCATCGTCGGCGGGGCATTGCAGACGGAGATAATCTTCTCCTATCCTGGCATTGGTATGCTCACATACATGGCAATTGAGTTTAGAGACTACACTCTGCTTCAGGGGCTATTCTTCATAGATGCCGTCCTAGTCATCATTGCGAATTTCGCTGCAGACATAATCTACACCTACATCGACCCCAGAGTGAAGTTCCAATGAGCGAGACACTGATTCCGTTTCGGCGCAACCTATCTCAATTCTGGCGTGTCTATTCAGGATCCAAGAAAGGGGTCCTGGGCCTCATTCTGGTTCTGTTCTTTTTCGCCATCGCGGCATTGGCTCCCTACATCTCGCCCTTTGACCCGAGCAAGATAGAACCGGGCAGGACGTGGCTGCCTCCCAATAGCGTGAACTGGTTTGGGACCGATTGGTTTGGCCATGACTTGTTCAGTCAGATGATCTACGGAACACAAGTGTCGCTGGTCGTTGGGATGTTTGCGACTCTGATATCCATCATCGTAGGGACCGCGATTGGGCTGTTTTCCGGCTACTACGCTAAGACGCTGGGTGAATTCCTTGAGAGAGTCATCGACTTCTTCCTCGTGATCCCCTATCTCCCATTGATGATAGTGCTAGTGGCAATATTCGAGGCCATGGAGACGCCCATCCCCATCCTCTGGGTGGTCATCTTCGTCATCGGAATTACGGGCTGGAGCGGTACTGCGAGGATCATCAGATCACAAGTCCTCTCAGTGAAGGAACGGCAATTCGTCGAACGGGCTCGGGCAGTGGGCGCAGGCGACTTTCGAATCATGACTAAGCACATTCTGCCGAACGTGTTCCCGCTCGTCTTTGCAAATGCCGTCCTAACGGTGGCTGGTGCGGTTCTTGCGGAAGTCACGTTAGACTTCCTAGGGCTCGGAGATGTCATGACAATCAGTTGGGGAATGCTGCTTCACTTCGCGCTTTCAAACAGCGCGGTATATCGAGGGGCATGGTGGTGGATCGTTCCTCCTGGCGTGGCCATCATTCTTCTCGTGATGGGGTTCACGATGATCGGTTACTCGATAGAGGAGATCTCGAATCCTAGGTTGAGGGGTAGGAAAGCCTGACAACCGTGCTCGATGTCAATAACCTTAGGACCTTCTACCGAGCCGACGGAGGGTACGTCAAAGCAGTGGACGACGTGGGCTTCCACCTGGACGAGGGGGAAGCTTTGGGGTTGGCAGGTGAATCAGGATGCGGCAAGACAACCGCCGCCCTGTCAATTGTGAGGCTGCTTCCATCGAATGCGAGCATCATGGGCGGCGAGGTCCTGTACAAAGGCCAAGACATCGTCAAGATGTCCGACAGAAAGCTGAGGAGAATCAGATGGAAGGAGATCTCGATAGTTTTCCAGGGCGCAATGAATGCGTTGAACCCCGTAAAAAGAATTGCAGACCAAATCGCAGAGCCCATCCTTCTTCATGAAAAGGTGTCGAAGGAAGATGCCCTCCAGCGAGCGCGGAAGCTCGTGGAATTCGTGGGAATAGACAAAATCAGGGCGAAGGACTACCCTCACGAATTCAGTGGAGGAATGAGACAACGAGTAATGATTGCCATGGCACTCGCCTGTAGCCCACGACTGGTCATCCTCGACGAACCCACGACAGCGTTGGATGTCATGACAAAAACACAGATTCAGGAACTAGTGAAGGATCTGCAGAAACGGTTGACCCTGTCAACAATCCTCATCACCCACGACCTTTCTGTGATCGCAGAAACATGCGACAAGGTCGCGATAATGTACGGGGGAAAACTCGTCGAGTACGCCGATGTCGTTAGCATGTTCGAGAATCCGCTTCATCCATATACATCAGGTCTCATCAGGGCGTTTCCAAACATCTACGGTACAAGAGAGCTTCCCCTCTCCATTCCCGGCT
>JAJRAG010000118.1 GCA_028682925.1 Methanomassiliicoccales archaeon | reverse complement strand
TATCACCGTGGATAAACGAGGGCGTTGCTTGATAGGGGGCGCATGAGAGAGTATAGTAGGTAAGATACCGCAATTCATGGAATGCCGGTGTTTCTATTCCGAACTCAACAAATCCATACGTGTACGCCATGGAGGATTCCAATCCGAAGATAGCCACGCTCTTCGTCGACGACGAGCTCCCCCTCTTGGAAATCGCGAAGGTCTTTATCGAGAGGGAGGGGAACGTGAATGTCGACATCGCAGGATCCGCAAGAGTAGCGCTGGATATGCTCAGCACGCAGAAGTATGATGCTATCGTCTCCGACTATATGATGCCCGAAACGAGCGGCATAGAGTTCCTCAAGACACTCCGAGAAAGGAATGATGACACCCCCTTCATCCTCTTCACTGGTAGGGGAAGAGAGGAAATCGTCATCGAGGCTTTGAACAATGGGGCGGACTTCTATCTGCAGAAGGGAGGCGATTCGAAGAGCCAGTTCGCGGAGCTGAACCATTCGATTAGACAGCTGGTCTCGAAGAACAGGTCCGAGAAGGCCCTCAGGGAGAGCGAGAAGCGCTACAGAACATACGTTCAGAGCTTCAAGGGCATCGCCTTTCGGGGCGACCTGAACTTCATTCCCATCTTCTTCCATGGGGCGGTGAAGGCGATGACCGGCTATGCCGAGGAGGAATTCACTGACGGAAGAATGCCTTGGACTAACATCATCCATCCAGATGACCTGCCGACATTTCTCAGGTTCAGCGAAGATCTCACCAAGACCCCGGGGTTCTCGACGGTTCTGGAGTACCGCATAATTCGCAAGGATGGACAGATCAGATGGGTGCTGGAGTCCATAGCAAATGTCGTCGATGATTCGGGCAGGATCCAAGCTGTCGAGGGAGCGATTCACGACATCACGGACAGGAAAATGGCGGAGGAAACGATAACTCACAACTTCGAGCATTTCGAGACCATCATAGAGAACACGTCTGACATCATCGTCATCATCGACCAGGACAGGATCATCCGCTACGCCAGCCCATCAATGACCAGGACACTGGGGTATGAGACGCAGGAATTGACGGACGTTCGCTTCTTGGACCTGATCCATCCAAACGATATCGATTATCTCGAAGAGACAATCTCAAGGATTTTCACCGGGGAACATGTCAGGACGATCAAGAACTTCCGCATTTGGAGCAAGACCGGCTCATGGGTCCTCCTTGAGGCGACTGGCAAACTCACTAACGATTTCGATCGGGAACCCAGAATCATTTTCACTGCACGCGAGACGATCGTGCCAAGGAGGGCAGACGATACTCTGGCCTCCAACGACTGGGAGTTCCTGGAGTCCGTTGAAGGAACAACGGACGGAATAGCGATAGTCCAGGACTCGGTGCTCAAGTGCGTCAATCAACGGCTCCTTGATATCGGAGGATACTCCGTGGAGGAAGTCCTTGGGAAGGACTTTACCGACTTCATCTGGCCTGATGAAGTTCAAAGGGCGGCCGAGCATTACAAGAAACGGATGGCCCGCGACCAATTCCTTTCGGTGCATGAGACCGTGCTCAAAAGGAAGGACGGCACGAGACGACCTGTCGAGCTCACCGCTGGAGCAATCATGTATGAAGGGAATCCTGCTGACTTTCTAATCGTCCATGATATCTCCGAGCGGAAGCAGATCGAGGAGGAACTGTTGGACAGCCGTGAGACGTACCGGGCCATATTTGAGAACACCGGAACGGCCACGATTATCGTTGAGGAAGACATGACGATATCGATGGCAAACAAGGAGTTCGAGACTCTTTCAGGATGCTCGAAGCAGGACATCGAAGGGAAAGCAAAATGGACTGAGTTTGTCGCAAAAGAGGATCTTCCGAAAATGATGGAGTTCCACCGTCTGCGGAGAATCGATCGGGGAGCCTCACCGCTGAGATATGGGTTCAAGTTCCTGGACAAGAATCAGAACGTCCACGACATCCAGCTTTCGGTCGACGTGATCAAGGGGACGAAGAAGAGCGTGGCATCCCTGCAGGACGTCTCAGTCTTGAAACGGACAGGGAGAGAGCTCGAAATGCAGAACCAGAACCAGAGGATGTTGCTAGACAACATCGAGACAATGGTCTGGTACGCCGTCGATCCGGAGACCTACGGAATGGTCAACAGGGCCAGAGCGGAGTTCATTGGAGAGAGAAGGGAGGAGCTGGAAGGTAAGAAACTCAGAGATGTCATTTTGGTCAAGGAAGAATGTGAGAACTGCCTCGCGAGCAACACCGCGGCCTTCGAGGGAAAGGAGACGGTGCACGCTGAGGAATGGATTACGACCTCTAAAGGCAAGAGACTCGTGTCGGTCACAAAGACCCCGATGCTCGACGAGAACGGAAATGTGAAGTTCGTAGTCTGCACAGGGATCGACATCACTGAGAATTGGAAGGCGATGAATGGACTCGAGCTCGCAAACAAGAAGCTGAATCTCTACGGATCGATGTTGAGACACGATACACTGAACAAGCTTTCGGTGATCGCTGCCAATGCTGGTCTAGC
>JAJRAG010000117.1 GCA_028682925.1 Methanomassiliicoccales archaeon | reverse complement strand
TTCGTCGCCCTGTTCCTGCCCCTGATGAACCAGGCTGGGTCGACCGTCGTTGGTACCATGGCGCTAGCGGCTGGAAGCACAATCGCCGGCAATCTTCTGATACTCGGAGCAGCGAGCAATGTCATCATTATACAAAACGCAGAGAAAAAAGGAGAGACTTTGACTTTCTTCGATTTCGCGAGAATCGGGATTCCCTTGACGATCATCAACGCGGTCGTATACTGGATGTTTCTGGAATTTGTCTAGACCCGAAGTGAAGAAAGAGCCTTGCCACTTGAAGTGCTCGCAAAAGATTGATATGTATCACAGATGGATTCGCACCAAGCATGCCCAAGACGGACTTCGTTGGAGCACGAGGCAAGATCGCAGATCCCAAGAGACTCGTCGAATCCTTGCAGAATCTGAGAGTGGGTCAGGGCCTGGTATTGAACGCCCAGCTCGTTTGTGGGATTGACCATCTCAGATCAGCTGTAGCTCACGCGATACGCGCCTTCGAAAGGGAAAAGAATGTCTCGTCCACGCTTTCAATTGAGACTCTGCTCTACGCGTCGGGCGAGAGACAGATATCAAAGGCGATGGAAAAGATGGGCATCGCTGAGGGCGCTGAGTGCGCCGTGATTGTTTTTTTTGACGTCGAGGATATCGACGAAACGCTTCGATCTCTTGGACTTGAGAGGGACGATTCCGTGATCGAGACCTCGAAGGAGAAAGTGATCAGGTTTGGCATCACCAAGAATGAGATCGAGACGGTTCCTGAGGACTCACTATCTGACCTGGTGTTGGAGCGCATTGCATTTGTAGAGATCCAAAAACGATAGGATGATGAGGAGGAAAGTATATCAGATGACTTCATCAACCAGAGAATTGGGACGAAAAGTTGAAGAACAGTTCCCATGATTGATCGATAGATCAGAAGCCATCCAGTATCTGCACGGTGTGCAAAGATGGAGCCAAACTACCGTGACTGGGGACTATATAAGGCAGCTCCAACTCACAAAACAGCTTGAGCAACGAGCCAAGGAAGCTGCCCAGAACCGCAAAGCGGCGGAAGAAAAGATTAGCGAAGCAGAGAAAGCTATTGCGACCGCGAAGGAGTTCGCCGCAAAGACGACGGAGGCAGATAGGTTTCTTGTCGAGAGCACTCACGCTTTTTCGAACAAGGACTACAGAGGAGCCTTGAGTTCGGCTGTTAGGAGCATTGAGGCTTCAGAAACCGCCAAGAAGGATAAGGTCAATTCAATCATCACTTCCACTGAAGAGATCGTCAATCTGATTCAAGATAAGGACAAAGATGCTGAGGACATCCTCGTCTTGATAGGGAAGACGAAATCCCTTCTGAACGAAGGTAAGGTCTCAGACGCATTCTCGTTAGCCAACAGCTCGTGGAACAAGTCCGATCAGTTCGTAAACAGAAAGATGGCTGATTCGTTCGGTCGCGCGCAGTCCATGATGCTTCTGGCCGAAAGCGTTGGTCTGAAGGTCGATGGCGAGAGGCAGATACTTTCAGAGGCGAGACAGTCGCTGGATGAATCGCAATATGGCATCTCCACCAAACGGCTCAGGACATGTATCGACGCTGTCACTGCCTCACTCAGGGGATGGATCGATTCGACTACGAGTGACGTCTCCAACCTTCGAGCGATGGCTCAAGAAATGGGAATAGACTTCTCCAGACCCGATGGATTGTTGCGCGAGACCGAGGAAATGCTTCGGACCGAGGACTACGAGAAGGTTCTTGCCAGACTGAAGGTTGCAGAGGGTGAATCAAAGAAGATAGTGTCACAAGGATTTCTTGCCAACTTTGAATCAATGGCACAAGAGACCTCGTTTCTGAAGAGTCGTGGGGTCGAAGTATCAAAGATGGTGACTCAGATCGAAGATGGGAAGGACTCGATCAAAGCACTTGATTTTGCCAGGGCAATCGACATCTGGAAAGATACAAAGCAGACCATAAATGTTGCCGACGAAGGCCAACTCATTGCTCGTGTGTCATTGCTCCGTCCAAAGATGATTATCGCGAAGATGCTGAAAGTCGATATGACAAAAGTGTTGGAGGTTCTTGATTCCTCCAAGATCGCTCTCCGAAAGGAGAACCTCAGGAAATCGATAGAGACTGTTGATCGGGCGGATGCGCTTCTCGAGGAGTCCCTTGAAGGATATAGAGAGGTCGAAAGTGAGTTCGCGAAAACCAAGGCGCTCCTTCATCAGGGCACCACTTACAAGTTGGATCTGACCGACGTGAAGCGGATGATGACCTCCTCCAGGGGACTTCTGACCGCGAAGGATTTCATGAGCTCCGCCCTTCAATTGAGGGCGGCTCAGAAGGAGCTGCGCAGTCAAATTGAAGCGAATTTGGCGACTCAGATCATGAGGATCGAGCTGAGCAGTGCGGTGGCAATGAAGATGGGGGCGGACATTGCCGAGGAGAATGCTTTGCTCGATGACATCATCAAGACTGTGAAAGAGGGAGATTACGCAGTTGTCTCGAAAATCATCGAGAAGTGTTCGAGAACGATAGAAGAGAAGGCAAGAGCGAAAGCAATGGAAGCCGTGAACACGGTCAAGAAGTTCATCGATGATTACGGCGAATGGATGGACATTGACAGAGCCAGATCGGTGCTCATCGGAGCGATCTCAGCATTGGAGACGAGTGAGTTCGAGAAGGCTCACGCACTGGCTTTGAAGGCCATGGATGATCTCAAGAAGGAGGAAACGCTTGCTCTTACCAGTTGCATCGAGGAAGCACAAAAGCTTCTCGATCTTGCGAAGAGCCTTGGCTGCGAGAGCATCACGCTCAAAGAAAAACTCGTCAAGTCCGAACAGTTGCGATCGCAAGCGAACGACCTTGAAGCTTTCAAGCTTTCCATGGAGGTCACCCACTTCGCGGAATCAATCATAAAGGACGAGCTCGTCAGGAACCTCACACAGCTAACGCGCTCGGTCTCTTCCTCGAGAAAGAACGGGATAGCGGTCGTGAAGGAGGAGCGTCTGGCCGAGGATGCATTGATTGAGATAGAGAGGAACGAGTTTGAGAAGGCCCGTGACGTCATCGAGAACATCAGAAATAGCCTGGATACGACCGTCTTTCTCCACACGGAGATATATGACAGGATTGTCGAGACATCGGATCTCCTTGAAGAGGCGGCCATACACGGAAGGGAGACTAGCTCGGCATTGGCCCTTCTAACCAAGACAAAGAAGCTCTTCGAATCGGGCAAGTATGAGGAAGCAAGAGGAATCTCAATCGCCTGCCACGAAGAAACCGAGAAGATAGTGGCGCCCTTCATCGCGGCAAGGAGAATTCCACAGGTCAGGGACATGTTGGCGATTTCGAGAAGAATGAGAATTGACATATCCCCGATAGAAAGACTGCTGGTTGGCGCAGAACAGAGGATTGCCGACCGTGACTATATGGGCGGTCTCCAAGATGCGAAGGAAGCGGACCGCCTTGCAAGGGAAGTTTTGGTGAAGGGCATTTCCACCGAGATAGCGAAATCCAGGACTCTGCTGTCCAAAGCAAAATCGTCCGGAGTAGACGCACGCAGCACCGAGGCAATCATAGGGAAGTCCGAGAACCTTCTTAGCGAAAAGAGATACAATGACGCGCTGAGAGCCATAGAGCTGGCAAAGAATGAGCTCGACCAGAGTATCGTCA
The DNA here is from genome assembly GCA_028682925.1 of Methanomassiliicoccales archaeon. Taxonomy (GTDB): domain Archaea; phylum Thermoplasmatota; class Thermoplasmata; order Methanomassiliicoccales; family JACIVX01; genus JAJRAG01. Next base: position 714 of record JAJRAG010000117.1, on the reverse strand, counting down.
TGGAAAGAAAAGCAAGCGAACAGCTGAACAAAGCGCAGTCTGTCATCACGGAGGTCAAGTCCTTCGGAGTCGGGACGGCGCCGGCATTGGAGATACTCAGGCAGGCGAAGACATACTACAGACTCGGGAGACACGGCATCACAGTCGAGCTGGCCAAGAAGGCTATGGAACAGGCTGCGGAGGTAGCCAGATCTGCGGTACAGGACCAGATTAGCGGCGTTGAGATCAACCTCAAATCGATGCAGCTGGAGGGCCCGGACCTCGACACTGCCCTCAGGATAAGAGATGAAGTCATGCAACTTCTGGACCAGCGCAGATTCAATGAGACGGGAAGCCTGATAAAGAGAATGAGGGACGAGGTCGAGAGAGTCCAATCGCAGAAGAAACATAGCTCGAGGGCACTGCAAGAATTAAGAAAGGAAATAGATGACGCGCATAAGAGAGGCCTTCACGCAGACAAAGTGGATGTGATGTTCGCCAGGGCCGATGAGAGTATGAGGGCAGGGGCGTTCTCTGAAGCCTTCGCGATGACCATGAGATGTGGTGAGGAACTGCGCTCCTTGACAGAGATGTACGACAAGAGAAGGAGCGATCTTGACGCCCTGAAGAGGGAGATATCTGAGCTCGAAGACGAGGGGTACGCTGCTAAGGAGGCAAAGGAACTTGTAAAGAAGGCGGAGGAGGCACTGAGTGATCTCGCCTTCGAGAAAGCCA
>JAJRAG010000116.1 GCA_028682925.1 Methanomassiliicoccales archaeon | reverse complement strand
GAAGGCGTCACTCTGGACGACAAGAAGAGGACGGCCGAGCTTCTCATGCTACGAGGCGCGTCGATCGAAGAGCTCAACGTCGTCAGAAGGCACATTTCCCGTCTGAAGGGTGGCAACCTGGCGAGGATCGCTTATCCTGCGACAGTTCTTAGTCTAATCGTCTCTGACGTCGTGGGCGATCGCCTGGAGAGCATATCATCCGGTCCGACGGCACCTGACCCCACGACCCATAGCGATGCTTTGACCGTCCTCAAGAAATACAATCTGCTGATTGAGGCACCGCGGTCCGTCGTCGATCACCTGACATATGCCAAATCCGAGAATCCGAAGCCGGATGATAGTGTGTTCTGCAAGGTGAGGAACGTCATTGTCGCATCCAATAGAACAGCGCTCCTGGCTGCCGAGAAGGAGGCTCGCGATATGGGAGACAATGCACTAATCCTGACCTCGTCGCTTGAGGGCGAGGCTAGAAAGGTAGGCAGGATGCTTTGCTCCATCGGGAACGAAATGATTGAGAATGGAAAACCGATCCCTCCTCCGGCCATTCTGGTGGCAGGAGGGGAGACAACGGTCACCGTGAGAGGCAAGGGAAAGGGTGGGAGGAACTCCGAACTCGTCCTCGGCGCTCTTCATGAAATGAGAGAAAGGGTCACGATTCTCTCTTTCGGAACGGATGGAATCGATGGTAGCTCTGAGGCGGGAGGGGCGATTGCCGATATGAAATCCTGGAATGATGACGCTCCATCGTTCTTGGACAACAATGATTCTGCCACGTACTTCGAGAGGGAGGGTTGCCTGATATTCACGGGTCCGACCGGAACGAACGTGGGTGACATAGTGTTGGTCTTCGCGTCGAGAAAAAGATAAAATAGTCTAACCCCCATCGCATTTCGAGATGCCAGTAATCACTTTCGGCTACAGGGACCTCATAAGTCTGATCGGCAGGGATGTACCGGTCGATATTCTTTTGGAAAGGATGCCCATGATGGGTGCGGACCTCCACCACTACGATTCTGAGAATGAGGAGATAGCGATGGAGTTCTTTCCCGATAGACCGGACCTGTACAGCGTCGAAGGTGTCGCGCGTTCTCTAAGGGCGTTCCTTGGTTACGACCCGGGCCTCAAGAGATATCCGATCGAGGAATCCGGGATCATACTGTATCGCGATTCCAGCGTCGAGAACGTAAGGCCATACGTTGTCGGAGGTGTGGTGAGGGGCGTCGAGATGAGCGACCCTCTTATCCGTTCTCTCATGGAGCTGCAAGAGAAGATACATCTGACCGTCGGGAGGAAGAGGGCAAAGGTTTCCATCGGGATACACGATCTGGACAGAGTAGAGCCTCCGTTTACGTATAAGGCTGTAGATCCTGAGGAGATATCGTTCGTGCCTCTGGCCAAGGATGAGCCGATGAATCTACGTGAGATACTTGAACGCCACGAGAAAGGAGTCGATTATAGATACATATTGGAGGGAAAGGGGAAGTATCCGATAATCGTCGATCGTGATGGAGATGTTCTCTCTTTTCCTCCGATCATAAATGGCCAGCTGACAGCTGTGAATGAGAACACTAGCAGCATGTTCATCGATGTGACGGGCACCGACCTGCCGGCGATATCTGGAGCGTTGAACATCGTCTCGACCGCTCTGGCCGAGAGAGGTGCCAAGATTCAGGTTATCATGGTCGAAGGCAATGACAGGGTGACCACCCCAGACCTCAAACCGACGAAGTGGTCCCTCGATCCGGCGATGTGCAATTCGATGCTCGGGCTGGAACTCGATCGGAGCGAGATATGTCGATGTCTTCGCAAGATGGGCTACGGGTGCGACTTCGACGACACCACGATCAATGTCCTAGCCCCATCGACCAGGATGGATCTTCTGCATCCTGTTGACCTGATCGAGGACGTTGCAAAAGGTCACGGGTATGAGCAGTTCGGTACCCAGCTGCCGACTGTGCAGACGGCAGGAGGAGAGAGGTCCATCGAGAAGGCGTCCAATCTTGTCAGGGCTATGATGATTGGTTATGGGTACTTCGAGGTCACGACACTGACTCTATCGAGTCCGAAGGAACAGTTCGAGAACGTTCGCTGGGAAGAGACCGACGTCGTCGAGATACTGAACCCGATAAGCGAGGACCACACCTGTCTGCGTGTGCACTTATTACCCAGCCTGCTGAATGTCTTGAGGAAGAACAAACATAGGGACCTGCCGCAACGGATATTCGAGGTCGGAGACGTCATCGTGGACAAGAAACGGAGGAGACATCTCGCAGTCATGTCGACCCATTCGCGGGCAAGCTTCACCGAGATGAAGTCGGTTCTTGAAGGTTTCCTCAGGGACTGTTCCCTGAAATGGGAGTTTTGTCCCGCTGGATTAGGTCTTTTTGTGGAGGGCAGGGATGCTCACGTTATTGTCGATGGTCAGCGCATTGGATACTTTGGCGAAATCCATCCCCAGATTATCACGGTCTATGGACTCGGGCAGCCCATGGTCGCTTTCGAGATCGACCTCGAGATGGTGCTGTCTGGGAAATTGGACAGGATAGTGTGATTGCGTTCTTGGGGAGAGATACTAATAATCAATTGCTCATCTTGGAGGACGTCCAAAAAGGACGATGCCGAGGTAGCTAAGCCCGGATCACGGCGCCGGCCTTGAGAGCCGGTGGTGCTCTGCACCACGGGAGTTCGAATCTCCCCCTCGGCGCTTTCTCTGTCAACCGACGGTGTCCGACGACTAATGCGCTCGGTGACTCATCTTCTTCCAATGCACCTCTATCCGCTCTGACATTCGATACGATAGTCTCAAATATCATTTCCCTATTCGCTCTCGGCAATGGCGATCCGTGACATACTAGCGAACAATGTCCTGATGATGACGATTGCGTTCGCAACTGGGTTCGTGTTCGGCGGCTTGCCCGCGCTCAACTCTGAGTTCGCAATGGGCTCATTGGTCCTCGTCATGTCGCTGTCTCTTGGGGGTCTCAGTCTCAGAGGACTCGACCCAAAGAAGCACGCGCGATCGACGATAATCGCCTTGTTCATGACGTGGGGAATGTCGTCCGGCGTCACGATCTTCCTCGGCCAGTTCTTCGAAGGACAGATAAAGATCGGTTGGATAATTCTCGCCGCGGTTCCATCCGCGGTCGCCGTCATCCCCTTCACCTACATGCTAAAAGGGGACATGCAGATCTCTCTTGTCTCCTCCACGTTCCTGTATGTTGTGGCTCTAGCTATTACGCCTCTCATGACATTTGTGTTCGTCGGAACGGCGATCAGTCCGATCACGATTCTGTGGTATGTCGCGGTTCTCATATTCCTTCCGATGGCCCTTTCAAGAGGGGTCAACAAGATTCCGTTGTCCGGTCAGTCCCGGACCATACTGATCAACATATTCTTCTTCGTGCTAACGTTCACCGTGACCGGAGCGAACAGGAACGCCTTCTTCGCTGATGTACTCCTCGTCGCAGGTCTGCTCCTGGTTGCTGTGGCTAGGACCTTCATAGTGGGAACCTTGGTCGAGGTGATTTCACGAAAGCTCAAGGTGGATCGAAAGGAAAGGATCCCGATGGTGCTCTTCGCAACCTACAAGAACACTGGAATGGCCGCCGCCCTCGCAGTCGCCCTCATAGGAAGCGAGGCCGCGATTCCTGCGACCATATGCATCGCCCTCGAGATAGTCTGGTTCCTGGGTCTTACAAGACTTGTCTATCCACAACCTCGTTCCATTCGAACAACGCGCTGATCCACGGGGTCAGAGGACCGAGTTCAATCACGAACGAGTGGTTCACTACGCTAGATTTAAATCCAAAAAGAAGCATATAAGAATGCCGATTCTGGCAGGGATGGATGCGTTGTGCAGGTATCGTTATAGACAGAGTTATTGTGCACACAGACTGGTGGAAGGACAGGAATGCGTCGGAGAGTCGAGTTGCCTTGTCAAGTCATCTCCAATGCGATATTGTCAGATGAATTCCGATTGCTCATTGGAGCAATGGCATGGACTTTATTGCACGAAGTACCAGCGTTTCTACTGCTCCGGAATGGAGAACTGCAGTACGCCCGAGTCCTATATGGCCCACTTCGTCAGATTTAGAGAGACCGCGGGGAGGCGCTCCTAGTTGGATTGTATCTACCTGAGCAAGGATGGAAAATGCAAGGGCGCGTATCATGGTTTCGGATGCATAAAAGACAAGTGCAAGTCAGCCCGAGATGCCCCATGCGAGTTCAACGAAAGAGGATTCTACTGCAGGAGGTTCAGGAAGTTTGAGTGCATAGGACCGGGCAACTGCGGGACGCTAGAGGAATACATGAGTTTCGTCAAGGAGAGAAGCAGGCGCGCTCACACTTCGAAATAGATGTCGGGTCTGATCCTGGGCACCATCGCGGCCAGAACAGCCTGTTCGGTGAGTCGCTGCCTGTCAAGAAGGCCTTTCGAGAGAAATCCTATCGCACCCTCTTTTCTTCCAATGTCCTTCCTTCCATATGATTCATCAAAAACCTTCGATACAGCGATGCCGGCCCTGATTCTCTCTTCGGCCCCAGGAGGATATCTGAAGGAAGAGCTTCGACCCATGGTCACGACACCCTCCTTGTCGATTATCGCGCATGATTCGATTCCGTAGAGGCCATCATTCATCTCGACTATGCCGGCCTCGATCCCGACTCCATAGTCTCCCTTTCCTATCGCTTTCTTGGCCCTCTCAATTGCACCCCGGTCGATATCCCCTCCCCAAGGTTGATTCCCCACCGACGTCTTGGCGGGAATGCCTCCAATCTCCACGTTTCTGTAAACCGTGGCCGCCACCTTTCTCACTGCCTCGATCTTCACGGGATTGTCCGAGCCTACGTTGATGCGAAAAGGGCGCAGGAGGATTCCTTCTTGATCGATTTCTCCCTCGAGAACCCGGGTCGAAGTAATCGTGGCGCAATCTTCCCCGAGCACGTGTCTTATTTCGACAATGGTGAGAGCTTTGAGTCCTTTCGAAATCCTGACCTCGTTTATCATCTTTGCGGTATCGGTGGTTCCTTGAGAGACGACCAGGATGTCGAGTTCTGCGTCCGAGGCCGCGCTACCCATCGGGTCCTGGATAATCTCGATCTCCCAATTCTTCTCCTTCGAGCGAAGGTAATCCTCGAGAATGCTCATCCGCCGTTCCAACGGAATGTGGAAATGTTTTCTTGAGGTGAGAACATCGGAGGTTATGCCGACAACGACTTCGTCCCCCAGCTCGAAGGCCTTGTCAAGAAGAGTTCTATGTCCCCGATGGAGGACATTGAAAGTGCCAGCGACCCCAACCTTCGTCATAGGCTCATTGCGATAACGGCGGCGCTGAGTATGAACATTGTGACAACGTAAAGGATGATTAGCTGGCGCTTCCGTTTCTTCAAGATATCCTTACCTTCACTGGTGCATTCAGGTGAGCAGTGCTGCTCGCTCCCTATGAACGCCTTGCCGCATTGACGACAGTGTTTGTGCTGGGGTATCCTGTCTGCCATGTCTTCCTCATTAACGCATTCCTGGTTAAAAGGTTATTGCAGAAGAGCGATTGGCATGATCGTCAGCTCAGAGTCCTCTCCTGTCCATTTCGTTGTTGACTACAGTGATGCAGTGATCGGCATGATAACTGATAGGTCCCAAGCGAACCTTCTTCGGCTGGTATTCCATGAGCGTTTCTTCCTCCTCGGGAGTGAGATCCTGATCGTCTCCTAAGACAAATGTGACGTCTCTAGAAAAATCGACCGTTCTGATATCGGCTCCATCTTCTTTCAGGTACACGACCTCCGTATCCTTGGACAGGTTCGAGAACAGCTCCTTGTGAGACCTATTGGAGATATATATTCCTGGAGAGGATTTCTCCTCTTCCGTAATCTTCTGCAT